>DASRME010000295.1:0-4311 GCA_035648095.1 Atribacterota bacterium
TAAAGAAAGAAGAATTACAAAAAATATGGTTACTAAGACGAGCGTTATCTTCCCAGCCTTCCCTCGGGGCGGTAAAGTTAGTGATTAATAAATTAAAAAAGACTAAGACAAATCGGGAATTTTTAGATTCTATTAAAGAACAAGATATTTAATAAAATATTTTAAGTAGTGTAAATTTTAATGTAGTAGCCATAAGAAGAAGAATATTACTTTATTTTCTATTTTTCCTTCCTCTTTCTTAACTCGATACTTGATACTATTTTAAACTTTGACCTTAAAACAATAATATGTTATAATTCTTTAGATTTTTAATCTATTAAATATAAACAAAAAAAAATTAAAGGAAGGGAAAAATGAAAAAAGATATACATCCAAAATACGAGAAAGCAACAATAAGTTGTGCTTGCGGCAATACTTTTGAAACCGGTTCTACTAAAAAGAATATGAAAGTGGAAATATGTTCTGTCTGTCACCCCTTTTTTACCGGTAAGCAAAAGATAATTGATACTGCGGGAAGAGTTGAGAGATTTAATAAAAAATATAATTTAAAAAATGATGAAGATAGCGGTGAATAATTAAATAACGATTACGGAAATATTTAAATGATTTCAAAAATAAATATATCATTAAAAATAAACAAAAATATTTTTAATGAATGGTTGCAAGAATAAAAGTATGAAAGAAATAGAGACATCATTTGAGAATATTTATAAAAAAATTGACTAATTTATCTAAATATAAAAAACAGAGCTTTACAAAAGCTCTGTTTTTTATATTTTATTAATTGTATAGGTATTTGCTACTTTAAAAAGCAACACTGTACGTGAAAAAAGTTTTGAGTATTAAAATACTTACTGACCACTATTCACTATCGACTGATTTAATGGTGTAAAGGAGAGGTAAAATGCGTGAAGGCAAAAATACCGGTTGGATTGAAGTTATATGTGGGAGTATGTTTAGCGGCAAGAGTGAAGAGTTAATAAGAAGAGTTCGTAGAGTTCAAATTGCCAAAAAAAAAGTTCAGGTATTTAAACCCACTATTGATGATAGATATGATGTTCAGCATATTTACTCACATAATGGTACCAAAGTTGAAGCAATAAATGTGGTTGAACCAAAAGAAATTATGGAAAAAGTAGAACCGGATACTGAGGTTATCGCGATTGATGAAGCTCAATTTTATGACCACGATATTGTATCTATTTGCCAAAAATTTGCCGATCAAGGAAGAAGGGTAATCATCGCTGGCTTAGACCAGGATTTTAGGGGGGAACCATTTGGTCCAATACCTCAATTACTTGCAATAGCAGAATATGTGGATAAGCTACAAGCAATATGTATGATTTGTGGTAATACCGCTTCAAGGACTCAAAGATTAGTCAATGGTCAGCCAGCAAAATATAGCGACCCAACCATATTAATTGGAGCAAAAGAAAGTTATGAGGCCAGATGTCGGAAATGTCATGTGGTACTTAAAGAATAGTTTCGTATATCGTATATCGTATGTCGCATATCGTATTTCGTATATCATATATAGTATCGCGCATTGTTTACTCAGTTACCCTGTTTGCCAGTTTACTAGTTAATAAAAATATTACAGATATGTAGTCAATTAACCAAATAGCAATTTGTTGGGTAGACACAAGGTTTGCCCCTACTTGCAACTTTTTCTTTCTTTACTATATACTTATTTATTAATCCAATACTCGATACGAGAGACAATTTAGGCTTTTGTCTTCTGAATTCTTTATGATTCTTTACGATATACGATATACTATATACGATATACGAATTGAGAGAGGTTAATTTTATGAAAGTTATGTTAATAAATTACACGAAAGATCCCGAAAAAATAGTAGCTCATTCAGCAAGATTATGTTATTCCGAATTAGGGATAGAAGAATTAAGAGAAAGACTTAGCAATGAATCAATAATAAAATTAATTAAAAAAATAATGGAATTAGGACATTATTCTGTTTTGGAGCATGCTACTTTTACTTTTGCCATAGAGGGGATATCCAGGGTTACTTCTCATCAATTAGTAAGACATCGGCTTGTTTCTTTCTCTCAGCAAAGTCAAAGATATGTTAAAATAAATAAAGAGGGCTTTTCTTATATTATTCCAAAATCTATTGAGAAGGATGAAAAGTTAACTAAAATATTTATAGATACAGTAAATAAATTAGATGGAATTTATCAACTATTATTAGAACATAACATAAAGGCAGAGGATGCAAGATATATCTTGCCCCAAGCGGTTGCCACTAAAATAATAGTCACAGCAAATGCTCGCGAATTACTGCATATTTTTAAATTAAGATGTTGTAATAGAGCCCAATGGGAGATTAGAGAAGTTGCTATAAATATGTTAAAAGAAGTAAGGAATATTGCACCCACTATATTTGAAAATGCAGGTCCCGCTTGTATATTGGGACCTTGTCCCGAAGGGGAGTTATCCTGTGGTAAACCATGGCATAAAAATAAAGAAGAAGGAGTAAATAAATAATAATGAAAAATGCTGATTGTAATTATGGAGGTCAAGCGGTAATTGAAGGAGTCATGATGAGATCTCCTTTAAAATATGCTATTGCTGTTCGCAAACCAGATAAAGAAATAGTTTTAAAAATAGGTCAATTAAAGACATTGTCCGATAAGATGAAATTTCTTAAATGGCCCATTTTTAGAGGGGTCATTAATTTAATCGAGTCTTTGGTGCTTGGTTTGAAGGCGTTAACTTATTCTGCAGAACAGGCGACGGGCGAAGAAGAGAGAATAAATAACGTAGAAATGTTTTTCACAATTGTAATTGCTTTAGCGTTATTTATAGTGTTTTTTATAGCTCTTCCTACCGCGATAGCTCGATATTTAGATAAATATCTATCCAATATAATTATTTATAATTTATTTGAAGGATTATTAAGAATTAGTATATTTATAACTTATCTATTTTTTATCTCAAAAATAAAAGATATAAGAAGAGTATTTGAATACCATGGAGCAGAACACAAGGTAATATATACCTATGAGGCAGGCGAAGAACTCAACGTCACTAATGCGAAAGCACATAGTACTTTACACCCTCGATGTGGCACAAGTTTTATTTTTATTGTTTTGGTCATGAGTATTTTAATATTTTCTTTATTAGGGAAGCAAACGTTGCTTTTGAGGATAGCCTATAGGATTTCTATCATTCCCATAATAGCTGGCCTGTCTTATGAAATCTTAAAACTATCAGCAAAAAACATGAATAAAACTTTTATAAAATGGGCAGTAACGCCAGGATTATGGTTTCAAAAATTGACTACCAATGAACCTGATGACGCCCAAATTGAGGTGGCCATAAAAGCATTAAAAGGTGTTTTACCCGAAGAAAACAAAAATTAAAAAATATGAAGTGGTAAATAATGTTTAAAAAATTAGAAGAATTAGAAAAAAAATATGAAGAATTAAATAAAAATCTTTCTGACCCAAAAATTATTACTAATCAATCTAAGTTTCAGGAATGCGCAAAGATGCACTCTGATATTTCCAAAGCAGTTTTAAAGTACAAAGAATACAAGAATATAATAAAAGAGATCGAAGAAAACTCAAAATTATTTTCAGAAGAGAAAGACGTAGAATTTAAAAAATTAATTAGTGAAGAATTAATAAAATTAAAAGAGAAAAATTCTAATTTGGAAATAGAATTAAAAGAAATTATGTTCCCCAAAGATCCTTATGATAAAAAAGATATCATAGTAGAAATAAGGGCAGGTGCCGGTGGAGATGAAGCCGCGCTTTTTGCCAGTGATCTTTTTAGAATGTATTCTCGATTTGCCGAAAATAATAGATGGAAAACTGAAGTAATGAGTTCCAGCCCTACCGGTAGCGGTGGATTTAAAGAAATAATATTCAATGTTGCGGGAAAAGAAGTATATGGAAAGCTAAAATACGAGAGTGGAGTACATCGGGTCCAGCGTGTTCCTGTAACCGAATCAAACGGAAGAATTCATACTTCTACCGTTACAGTAGCCATACTTCCTGAGGCAGAAGAGGTTGAAGTTAATATTAATTCTAATGATTTAAGAATTGATACTTTTCATTCCACAGGACATGGAGGCCAAAGTGTCAATACTACGGATTCAGCGATAAGGATTACTCATCTTCCCACTGGAATGGTAGTCTCCTGTCAGGATGAGAAATCTCAATTTAAGAATAAAGCGAAGGCATTGATGGTATTAAGAGCCAGGCTTTTAGATAAAATGGAAAGAGAAAAACATGATGAACTTGCTCTAAAGAGAAAAAACCAGGTGGGCACAGGAGATAGGAGTG
>DASRME010000296.1:0-2955 GCA_035648095.1 Atribacterota bacterium
ATTAGAAGGAGATTTTCTTCTACGGTAAGCTTGCGAAAGATTGAAGACTCCTGGGCTAAATAACCCATACCCATCCGAGCTCTCTTAAACATAGGAATTTTAGTGATTTCTTTGCTGTTAAAAGATACTGTCCCCTTATCCGGAGCTACTAAACCCACTATAATATAAAAGGTAGTGGTTTTTCCTGCCCCATTTGGTCCCAAAAGACCTACTACCTCGCCTTTATTAATCTCCAAGCTAATATCATCAACCACTCGTCTTTTTCGGTAAATTTTTACTAAATTTTCTGTCCTTATTCCCTGCACGATTTTCTCCCTTAAACTGCTGTAAAGAGAAGCTCAGCATAAGCTACCAGATTGTCATCCACATAGGCCTCTGCTTTGGCCTTACCAATCCCTCTTACCACCTTTACAATTTCCACTTTAATTATTAGTTGGTCACCGGGATAGACCGGTTTTTTAAAGCGAGCTTTATCGATACCGGCGAACAAAGGAATCTTCCCCTTATTTTCTTCTTTGGAGAACATCAGGACTCCACCGGTTTGAGCCATCGCCTCAAGTATGAGAACTCCGGGCATCACCGGATGTCCCGGAAAATGTCCCTGGAAAAAGGGCTCATTTATGGTTACATTTTTCACCCCTACGATTTTATTTTCTTCCTGATCCAATATTTTATCCACTAATAAAAAAGGATAACGATGGGGCAAAAGATTTAAAATTTCTCCTATGGATAAATTTTGTTTTTTCATTGTGTTTTATCTTTTTCTTTCTGTCCTTCTTCTAATTTTCTATTAACCTCCACTATTATATCCTGAGTAATATCCTCTCCTCCATAGAGAGCAATAGGATAATTTAAATATTCGGTCCCAGTTAGCACTTGAATCTCACTATTTAACATTAAATCATATTTTCCTTTATCTCCTACTACCTTAGTTGCTTCAATAATATCTGAATAACGAGCCGCCTGGTACGATTTTATCTCAGTAAGAATCTTCTCTTTGATTGGTGTCCATTCTTTATTAAATTTATCTTCCAATTTTTTAAGTTCAGTTTCATCAAGTCCTTTGCCTTGTGTATTTAATTCTTCCTGGCGTTTTTGAAGTTGATCTCGTAAGTCTATACTAAGTTGATTAATGTTCTGGGTATAAGGATGGGCGGATGTAACTTCCACCAGATTAATTAAACCTATCTTTCCTACTGCTGCCTCAATATTTTGAAAACTTAAAAACAAAAAGATTGCTACTGTAAACAATAGAATAAAAATTGCTTTATTCCCTACTCTTTTTTCTGCTACTTGCATTATTTTCCTCCTTAATATATTTTAATTAATATTACGTATCGCGTCAAAATACAGTAATAAGTAATAAGTAATGAGTAATGAGTTTATATTTTTACTTTACAAACAGATTGCTTATCACCTATTACACATTACACAATTGACTGGTAGACGGGTAGACCGAATAAACTTGCACCTTGTATCTCGCAACTTTTAACCCGTAATTTAATTGGTGAATCGGCCAATTGGTAAATTATCCTAAAACGTATGTCCTATACTAAAGTAAGTCTGCCCTATACCTTCTTCGCTAATTCCATAGTCTAATCTAATCGGTCCAAGAGGAGTATCAAAACGGACACCTATTCCCCGACCAAACTTTAAATCCTCAAAATTAATACTTCCTTCATAATCCCAGGCTTGACCCCAATCTGCAAAAAGTACTGCCTGGAAATTTTCAGCTAAAGGAAATCTATACTCCACATTAAATACCAAAAATTTATCTCCGGAAAATTCACCGAAATCATAACCTCTAATAGTGTTCATTCCCCCTACCTGATATGCTGCAAAAGAAGGTAAATTAGTATCTGCCATACCACCCATAGCCCGGAGAGCTAGTACTCCCTTACTTAAATTATCAGTTATCTTTTTAATGCCGCTATCACTGCTACTGTCAACATTGAATATGTCTCCAATAAACTGGGTAGAAATATAGGCTCTAAGAGTTAAATTGTATTTGGTAAAGTCATAATCTCCTCCTAAAAATCCTCCCGCTTTTTCTAAAGAAAAACTATGATACCAACCGGAAGTAGGTTCAAATACGTTATCGCGAGTATCATAAGAAAAAGTGGGAGTAAAACTATTCGTTAATCCTTCATCGGTATCTTCGGGAAGGGTACCGGAAATTAGATCATAGGTTACTCTCTCACTCTTTAATTCCAATCCTATTTTAACTGAATCGCTTAACTTCCTTCCAAAAATAAGTCTTCCTCCCAATCTCTCTTCATCATATTCAGAAAGAATTACCTCTCCTTCCTTATCTTGTGTATTACTTATAGCATCATATAGATCAAAACCAAAAGAAGTAGGTGTATTGGCTAACCAAGGCTCAAGGAAAGAAAGTTGATAAGTAGTCCGACCACCCAATTCCACTTTGGCTTGTACTTTTTGTCCTCCTCCAAAAAGGTTATTCTCCTCGTAACTGGTAAATCCCATAAGGCCTTCTTCGGAATTATATCCTGCTCCAATACCAAATTTTCCTGTATTTTTCTCAATGACTGTTATAACTAAAACGATTGAATCTTCTTCGGTACCCGGGTTCAATTTCATGCTGACATCATCGAAGTATCCCAAGTTATAGATTTTTTGCAAGGACTTTTTTACTGTCTCAAAATTGAAGAGGTCGCCGGGTTCAATATTAATTTCTCTGGTAATTACCTTTTCTTTGGTCTTATCATTACCTTCAACGACTATCTTTTCCAGTCGGCCTTCAGAAATATTTATCCATAATTTTCCTTCTTCATCAAAATTAATATCTTTAATATTGATTAAAAGATATCCACGGTCTTTATATAGTTGAGAAATACGGTCAAGGTCGTTTTTTAATATCTTCTGGCAAAAAATTTGCCCTTCCTGCAACACCATTACTTCTCGCATCTCTTCCTCAGAAACTATAGTATTTCC
>DASRME010000297.1:0-4970 GCA_035648095.1 Atribacterota bacterium
CTATTAGCTCTCCAATGAGAGGAAAAAGAGAAAGTAAAATAGGATTTATGCCGCGAGATATAGTCATACTTGGCAATGAATAAAATCTTATCATGACCAAAAGGCAAAGCAATAATATAGAAAATGCATATAAGGGCAACAGAAATATCTTCTTGCCTGATAATATGGGATTCTTTTCTTGGAACTTATCAATGCCTTTGATTTTCATAGCTTTCTCCTTAATTTTATTTTACCAAATAAAATCCCTTCCGTTCTTTTGGTTCTTTCTCCATATAATCAAAAAGCTGGTTGGTCATCAAGGGGTCATTTTGATCAATTCCACAATGTATCTTTGCACTGGAGTAGGCCCATAGGCATGGTTTCTCAACTAGATTCGCTCTTACCGGATTTCTTTCTATGTAGCGAGCGCAGGCTATCATATGCTGTTCATCCAGGACACAGGAGAAGAAAAGATTTTGGAAGAGATGACCACTCACCTTCATTTTTTTATTATAATACTTTAGAATACTTCATATTGGTATATTTAAATGCTTTTCCTAAGGAATCTTCTCTTTGAGGGATCACCATTCACACAGTCTGCTGTCCCTGGTCTTTTACAAAACATCTTATTATTTGATTTTATCATTCCCAATAAGTCTATTTATTTCATCCACAAGGAAATGTAAGCTAGTTGAAGGATTTCCTCTTTCGCTTAATTTCTCCTCCCAATTATTATCGTTGTATTTAGGTAAAATGTCTATTGCATTTTTTACGGCAATACTCTGAAATTGTAATAAGATATTAAAGACCTTTTGATTTTTCTTAAATTCACCTAATTTGTGTTTCTTAAATTCATTTTGAATTTTTTTCTCAATATTTTTCCCTCTGCTAATAGCAGATGTTGGTTTCATAAAATGGAGCAAAATCCACAATTCAAAACACTCGTTTGTATAGGCAATTTTAATATTATTTCTTGACGCATTTTCAACTGCCTTTATTAGTTCATTTCTACCGTTTCTGTAGAAGTCATCAACATCAAAAATACACCAAACTTGATCGTTATCTTCTTCACAAATATTTTTGTTTTTCCACTGAGTAATTTTTTCTAATAATTCTTGTGGCGTCCAACAGATATCTTTTTTAGGCATAAGTAGCGTAGAGCGAAGATGGTTTTTAAAATCCTGAAAATACTCAATCTCGGCTTTTTGGGTATGCGACCAAACAAAAATTTTCGGATGAACTTTGCGATATTGTTTTTTGCCTCTGTACATTGCCATACTATTTGTAAAACCTCAAATCCTCAAAATCGCTAAGATATGGTAAAGCATCATATCGGCCTTCTAAATATCGCTTGGCAAAGTCTACACCTTTCCTTTCAGATATATCCGATAAAGAAAATAATTCAGTTGCTCCTATTTTATTTTTATCTGTAAAGTAAATCTGATCTCTACGGAGCAATTCTTCTTTTAAAAGTGAGATATCGTGTGTCGTAAAAATTAATTGGGCATTTTTTGTATTTTTTTCTTTAGAATTGAAAAGAGAAATTAAATACTGGCATAACAAAGGGTGCAAACTGGCGTCAATCTCATCAATAAACAAAACCTTCCCATTTTCCAGGGAGTCAATAAAAGGGGCTGATAAGGCAAACATTTGCTGAGTCCCGTCTGATTCTTCCGCAAAAAAGTCTAATGGTTCGTTTCCTACTTCTTTCCCATTAGTATTATATTTTTTGTGTAAAAATTTTAAGCTTCGTTCCGCAATTTTTGAATCTTCTTTGAAGAATACTTCTTTGAATTTATCTGGAATATTCTGTACTTGTTTTGCCGAAATCATTTTCTGGCTTGCCTTAATATCTACTACTCCAAAATCAGCTTTTAAAATAAACTCTTTCATTCTCTCTGACACTTTCGAATTACCCAGAAACTGACTGAATGAAAAATCAAGAGTATTACCTCTTTGTGTTCCTGAAATAACATTCATTTTTTGAATAAGCTTAACTACACTTTTTGAAATCTCGCCATTATTAGCAGCTAAAATTGACAAAAACAATACCCGTTCCGCTGTTTGTTTTTTTAAAGCTGTTGTTGCTTCCTGAAAATAATTTTTATTGCTTCTTATTTCTTGTTCTGTTCTTATAAATAAATTTTTATTTCCTTTTTCTTGTTTTAACCATTCAGCCCAAACTTTCTTTTTATTTATTTCAAATCCATAAAGATAAACTTTATTATCAATTAGAAATTTCATTTCAAAAAATGAGGGTTTATTTTCTGTTTCAGAATTTAATTTAAAATACTCATTTGGTAAATCAATATTCATATTACTCCGTAACATTGATTCTAAAATCATCATCCGAAAAACCACAAAAGCTTTTACTATATTGCTCTTACCTGACGCATTTGGTCCATAAATCGCCGTTGATTTTAAAAGCGCTATTTTACCAACTTCAAAAACAGCTTGCTCTTTTGAGGTTTTATCCTTTGTGGCCTGCATATCAAGGATAACTTCATCCTTGATTGAGCGAAAATTTTTAACTTTGAAATTTATCAACATATTTTTATACCTTTTGAAAATATTTCTTACGCCTTGATTTTAACAAATAATATTCCAAAAGTCAATACATTTTGCAATAATTCTGCAAAATATAGTAATTTATAGCAAATAATAACTAAAAATCATTAATAATTAATCAACTCAATACCTGATAAAGGACGGTTTTTTGTCACAATTTACTTTATTGACTATATCCCAATTAATTACAAATATCTTAACTACCTACTAGATGAATCAATTGGATTTTTTAAATTGTATATCAAATTTTTTACGCGATACTTTTTTACATTTAGAAAATCCCCTAATTTGTCAAAAATAGATATTTCAAATAAACATAAAAGGACAGAGTAAGAAAATAAATTATATTATTTTCTTACTCTGTCCTTTTATCTGAAAGATTCTTCTCCTATGTAATTACGGAATAGTTCTGTCCAGCAACGGTCCTTTTGTTGTAAATAAGGTCAGACACCTATTTATCAACTTTCTTCTTAGGTCTTTCTTTAGGACGTCTATCTATGATAATACCTAAAGTCGAAACCATCCGGATAAGAAACTCTTCAGATCCTATAGGTTTTCCGTAAAAATATATTGAATTTTTAACCTGCTACGTCTTCCCCATTTATCTAATTTAAAAGTAAAATATAAATTAGCAAAGAAAATGGGATGTGTCACCCGTACCACTCCCTAACTTGCCACGCTTGCATAATAAGGCGATGGCACTGTCGGATATGCCCGATAGACATGATAAAAAACAGCTTTAGATTTTTCGTATACATCGTTTTGTGTATAAATATCTACGGGTAATCCGGTTTTTTCATCCCACAAGAAATTTTGAATTAGAACTTTTACACCATCTCTTGTAGGTTCTCTATCTTGCCATTTATATAGATCCTTCAATTTTTCTTTCAGTGTTTTTAGCAATCCCTGAGCTACCTTCTTTATCTTTTGGATTTCCTGGGGTTTTAACTCTGGTTTTACCAAAAGGTCATAAATAGCCAGCGTCTCCTCGTCCAGCCCCTCTCGCACTGCTCGGCTTTCTTCCTCGTCCAACTCTTGCACAAATTTCAATAATGCTTCGAAAGTAGCTTCAATATTTTGACGGTCTTTTTCTTTATTGTACTCCTTAATTATATTTTCATAATGTTCTTGAAAATTTGTCCGGAGTGGATTTCTTTGGATGAGCTGTTCCAGTTTTTTCTCAATCACACTTTTAAGACTTTGTACGATGGTATTTTTCTCTTTTGATTTCTTAAAGTCGTGTACAAATTCCGCGTGGAGCTTTTCAAAGTCAATTTTACTGATATCATACGGCTTGTTAGGTTGTTTGGCTTTGCCCTGCTTCACGGTAATTGACTCATCAATAATTTTATGCAGCATTTTAATGATATCGCTGATATCTGCTCGTTCAATGTCTTTTTGCAAACTTTTATAGATAATGTTTATCGCGTTGTATTGGTTACGATAAGCATTTATTCCGGGAATGGTGAGACACGCTTTGAATTTAATAAATACTTCACGGCACATGACCTCAAACTTCTTTCTGGTTTCATCATTCTCGTTCACCGCTTCTTTGGCCGCGATAATCGCTTTATTTCTCTCAAATCCGCTGGTATTGATGATTATATCAAGCGGCGCCTTTCGCTCACTCAAGAAATCACTTACCAAGCCAATCGCTTGTTTTAACTCATCGAGTAATTCTTCTTTAGTTCTGGTTGGATCTAATTCACCCGGCCCAAAGCCACCTGTTCTGCCAGTATCAGCTGTACCGGTAAAGGTAGCCAGTGCTTTGCGTAAATTCTTGAGGATACCACAATAATCGATAATCAGACCATTGTTTTTATCACCGTTAACTCGGTTAGCGCGGGCAATCGCCTGCATCAGGGTATGGGCTTTGAGTGGCTTGTCCAAATAAAGGTTTGCCAAACTCGGTACATCAAACCCAGTGAGCCACATCGCACAAACTATGGCAATTCTAAAGGGATGTCCTTCTTTCTTAAAAGCAGAATCCACATCAATTCGCGTTCCATCGGAGAGTTCAAAGCCATGCTTAATAAGTCGCCGATGGGGTATGATATCGAAACCCCATTTTCTAAACTTCTATAGCTCACCTTGCTCTTCGCTTACAATTACCGCCATCTTGGTCTCTTTCATCCAGATGAGCTGATTAGAAAGATCCTCCCTCTTTTCTCCTGCGGCCATGTTCTGGAATTCTCTGATTTCCTCTGCCTTTTTATCCCAATATTGTTCGATCAATTCATACATCCGCACACAGGTTAATTTATCGATGCACACCAACATCGCCTTTCCGGCTTCCCAAGAGGTAGTATAGTGATCGACAAAATCTTTGGCAATTTGATTAAGCCGTTTTTTAGCCGTGATTATATGATAATCCCGCCTCAGTTCCTTTTGCAACCGCTGGCTAACATCAATATCATTAATTT
>DASRME010000298.1:0-9127 GCA_035648095.1 Atribacterota bacterium
TCTCTGATTTCAGCCAGGTAAAAAAGGAGCATTATGATATTGTCGTTGATGCTACCGGAGTGATCTCTGTGCTTGAGCAATGTATATCATATGCTCGTCCTGCTGGGAAAATCCTTTTCTTTGGAGTACCACCAAAAGGGGAACTTATGACTATTGAGCCTTTTAGATTATTTAATAAAGAATTAACTATCATGTCATCCTTTACATCTCTACGAAACTCAAAACAAGCGATTGATCTTATTTCTGTTGGGAGAATAGTAGTAAAGGATCTAATATCTCATCGGCTACCATTAAATGAGTTGGAGAATGGTTTACGCCTTATATTGGATGGAAAAGAGCCGTCCATGAAAGTGATGATCCTACCCCAGGTGTAGTTTGAAAGTGATATTATATATGTGAGGGAGTAATTAGATGTTGAAACCAGTCCTCTGTGGAGGAGAAATCTTGCTTGATTTTATTTCAAAGGAAGTAGGTAAAGGGCTCGATCATAGTATTATGTTTGAAAAAAGACCTGGTGGTTCTATTTTTAATGTTGTTGTTGCTTTAAGAAGACTGGGAGTCCCAGTATCCTTTTTAACAAAAATAGGAGGAGACGAGTTTGGTCACGGGCTGATGGATATTATAAAAAAAGAGAAAATAAATATTGAATGTTTAAAAAGAGATATTGGCTTAAAGACTACGCTCGCTTTTGTAGCAGTAAATAAAGAAGGAAAACCTGAATTTAAATTTTATCGGGAGAACGAAGCGGATACAATGCTGACTGTTTCTGAAGTAAAAGAGATCAATCCCAAAAATTATTCTATGTATCATTTTGGTTCAATTTCTTTACTTAAAAAACCTGCTTCAGATGCTTATTTGGAACTATTTAATATGTTTTATAAAGAGAAAGTAATTACCTCTTTCGATCCCAATATAAGACCATCATTAATAAAAGATAAAAAAGATTTTTTGAGTATGTTTTTTAAGATATCCAAAATAGTTGATATTTTAAAGATGAGTGATGATGATCTGAAATATATTACCGGTTTATCAGATGTAAAAGAAGGCTTAAGAAAAATATTGAATAAAATTAATTCTTCTTTAATCCTGGTTACTCTTGGTAAGAATGGAGTGCTAAGTTATTATAAGGGACAATTTATGCATATGCCTACTTTTGATAAAATAAAAATTAAAGAAACAACTGGTTGCGGAGATGCCTTTATGGCCGCTATTATATATGGATTATTAAAATGTGAAAACTTTTTACAACTTTCAACATCAAAGTTAATAGAAATTCTTACTTTTGCAAATGGAGTAGCTACGATTGTGGGAACACGTTATGGAGCATCTAATTCCATGCCCCGACTTCAAGAAGCAGAAGAACTTATCTCTCTCTACCATAAAGAGATGTAAATTTATTTTTATAGCAGATAAAATTAACCATAATAATGACAAGAATTCTTTAAAAATTTTATTGATAAATTTAAAAGTAGAGGTGAAATATGCCAAGTATCCCAAAAAGACTTTCAGAAAGACTTTTCAAAGATGGTATCCTTCACCTGATCAATTCCGGTGCTACCATTTTAAGAGGAGTAATAATCTCGATATTAAATTTACTGGAATCTACCGGAAGATAATGAAGCCTGGAATTTTCGAACATTTTTACTTTAATATTCCCTTCCATGAGGTTAGATTTATAGACAGCTATTTTACTTAACATTATACAGAAGAAGAATTTATTAATCTTTACCATCTAAGAATTTTTAAAAAGGCATTTTACCTTTTAACCTATAACCTTGATTCGTTCTTTTAAAGGTATAAAAATAATTTTATATCAAGATAATAATGAAGAAGACTGTTAATTTAAAGTATTTAAAAAGGGGAAATTAGAAAAATATGATTTATAAAGTTTTAGGGAAAACAGGTTTAAAAGTATCTGTTATCGGCTTTGGTGCTTCTCCTTTAGGGGCAGAATTTGGTTCTATTGTGCCGGAAGAGGGCAAACGAGCAGTAGACTACGCTATAGACCAAGGAATTAATTATTTCGACGTTTCTCCTTATTATGGAAGAACCTTAGCAGAGAAAAGATTGGGTGAATTTTTAAAGGGGAAGAGAGATCGGATTATTCTGGCTACTAAAGTAGGTCGATACGGTATCTCTCTTCCAGATGGATTCGATTTCTCTGCCCGGAGGGTTATAAAATCAGTTGAGGAAAGCCTTCAACGTCTAAAGACTGATTACATTGATGTATTTCAAATCCATGATATAGAATTTGGAAAAAGGAAGCAGATTATAGAAGAGACTCTACCGGCTATGCTTCAACTACAAAAGAAAGGGAAAATTCGCTTTATTGGAATTACTGGTTATCCCTTAACACCACTTAAAGAGATAGTAGAAACTCAGGAGATCGATACTGTTCTTAGCTATTGTCGTTATAATTTACTGGATACTACTATGGATGATATTTTAACTCCAGTAGTAAAAAAGAAAAGGATAGGTTTGATTAATGCATCACCGTTACATATGCGTATTCTTACTGAAAAAGGAGCACCGGATTGGCATCCAGCTCCGGAAAAAGTGTTAAAAGGTGCAAAAGAGGCTATACAATTTTGTCAAGGAAGAAAGGTGAATATTTCTGATTTAGCTTTGCAATTTGCTTTTTCGAATAAATATGTGGCTATAACTTTAGTTGGTATGAGTAAAGTTAAGCATGTAAAAGCCAATCTTAATAATGTAGGAGTAAAACCAGATCCTGATTTACTAAAAAAAGTTAGAGAAATAATCAAACCAGTAACTAATATTTACTGGAAAGAAGGTCTACCTGAAAATAATGATCCCAATGCTACAGAAAAACGGACTTGAGGAGCATAACTCAACAAAAAAATAAAAAAGAATAAATAACTATAAATAAAGTGAGTAAAATAATGGATAAAAAGAAGAGGTCATTTAGAGTAGACGCCCATCAACATTTTTGGGTTTATAATCAGAAAGGATATAAATGGATTGATGTATCTATGGTTAAATTACAGCGGGACTTTCTTCCTTCTCATATAAATAAGGAATTAAAAAGAAATGATATTGATTTTTGTGTGTCGGTGCAAGCCCGGCAGACCTTACAAGAGACTAAATGGCTTTTGGAATTAGCTCAGAATAATTCTTTTATCAAAGGGATAGTAGGGTGGGTTGATCTTAAAAGCAATTCTGTGGAAAAAGATTTGGAACAATTTGCTGCTTATAAGAATTTTAAAGGAGTTCGTCATGTCTTGCAGGATGAAGATGATGACCGCTATATGCTTCAACCAGATTTTAAGCAAGGATTAAGAAAGTTAGAAAAATATGGTCTTACTTATGATATATTAATCTATCCCCGACAGATTAAATACGCTTGTGCCTTAGTTAGTGAATTACCTCAACAAAAATTTATAGTAGATCATCTGGCCAAACCCTTAATCAAAGAAGGTAAAATTGAAGCATGGAAGAAAGATATGCAAGAATTAGCTAAAGCAGATAACGTGTTTTGTAAATTAAGTGGTATGGTTACAGAGGCTAATTGGAACAGTTGGAAGCAAGAAGATTTTGTACCTTATATGGAGACTATTTTAGGAATATTTGGCCCGAATCGACTTTTATTTGGTAGTGATTGGCCGGTCTGTACAGTAGCTGCAAAATACGAACAAGTTTTAGGAATTGCGACTCATTTTATTCATTCACTTTCTCAAGCAGAACAAGCCCACATTATGGGCCAAAATGCTATAGATTTTTATAATTTGGAGGTATAGGAATTTACTATATGAAAGCAATTAAAATAATAGAACCAGGTGTAGTAAACTTAGCAGAGATAGACAAACCTAAAGTAGGCGCTGAGGAAATTCTGATAAAATTAAAAGCATTAGGTCTTTGTGGCAGTGATCTTAAAACTTTTCGGGGGCAAAATAAGATGGTGAGCTATCCGCGTATTCCTGGTCACGAGATAGCGGGTGAAATTGTCCAGACCGGGGAAAATGTTCCTTCTGAATTCCAAGTAGGTCGGCTTGTCACTGTTTCTCCTTATAGCTCCTGTGGAAAATGTGTTGCTTGCCAGCAAGGAAGAGTAAATTGTTGTCCTGATAATCAGACTTTAGGGATACAAAGAGATGGAGCAGCTGTAGAATTTATTGCTTTACCTTATAAAAAGGTTTTTTTAGTAGAAAATTTACCAGAAGAGCAAATTGCCTGTATTGAACCCTTAAGTGTAGGATGGCATGCTACTAATCGGGCACAAGTAAGTTCAAAGGATATAGTATTAGTATTTGGTTGTGGGATGATCGGCTTAGGGGTTATTGCTGCCTCAGGATACAAAGGGGCTAAGGTAATTGCTGTTGATATTGATGATTTAAAATTGGAAAAAGCGAAAGTTTTAGGAGCAAGTTATATAATTAACTCTCAAAAAGAAGATTTAGAGAAGAAGATTTTTCGTCTTACCAGCGGTCAGGGTGTGAATGTAGTTATTGAAGCAGTAGGCCTTTCGGAGACTTTTAAGAAGGCTATTGATTTGGTCTGTTTCGCAGGTAGAGTGGTTTATATTGGATATACTAAAGAGCCAGTAGAGTATGATACAAGTCTTTTCGTAAAGAAAGAGATAGACATAAGAGGCTCGAGGAATGCATTGGATAATGAAATTAAAGAAGTCATTAAAATGGTGGAAAGTCGAAAAATTAAGATAGAAAATTTAATTACCCAAAATTACCTTCTTAAAAATTTAGGAGAGGCTCTTAGATTTTGGGATAAACATACAGATAAGGTGACCAAAATAATTATTCACTTTTCTTAATTTAATTATAAAATATATAGCATGAGTATTTATTTAAATTTGACTAATTAAAATTATTCTTATTTATCATTTTAAGAAATAGAAAAACGGAGAAAAAATTATGTTAAAGAATATTCCTCTCATTATTTCCCCAGAGCTAATGAAAACGCTAATGGAAATGGGCCACGGTGATGAAATAGTCATTGCTGATGGTAACTATCCTGCAGAATCTTCTGGAAATAAAGTAATTAGGGCTGATGGTCTCGGCATACCAGAATTATTGAAAGCTATCCTTCAATTTTTACCTCTGGATACTTATGCGGATATTAATGTAATCTATATGGATACTGGAAATGATGAAATACCCTCAATTTGGAATAAGTATCAAGAAATTTTAAAGAAATCTAAGGAAAATTTTAATATTGGAAAATTAGAAAGGTTTACATTTTATGAAAGAGCTTCCCAATCGTATTGTGTAGTAGCAAGCAGTGAGCAAGCTTTATATGCTAATATAATTTTGAAAAAGGGAGTGATTAAATAGACTTCAATAGAAATTTGATTGTTCAATCAATTAATCCATTTTAAGAGGAGTAATAATCTCGATATTCTTTTTTTTCAACATATCGTGATATTCATTTGGCAATGGCTTGTCCGTTATAACCGCATCTAAGTTTTCAATACTCGTTGTCCGGAAAACTGAAGCTTTATTAAATTTACTGGAATCTACCAGAAGATAATGAAGTCTGGAATTTTCGAACATCTTTACTTTAATATTCCCTTCCATGACATTAGATTCATAGATACCTCTTGTGTCTAACATCGTGCAGGAGAAGAAGAATTTAGTAACCTTTATATGCGATAACATTTTTTCTGCCAGTGGACCAATTGTTGAGAAGTAGCCGTGTCTTATATTGCCTCCAATAAGAACCAAGTCTATTTTGTAAATACTCATTAACTCAACTGCCATGTATATATTATTGGTAATAATATGCAGGTTATGAGAGGAGAGGGCTAATGTACGAGCAAACTCGTAGCAAGTTGTGCTGGTATCTAAAAAAATCGTATCTCCTGATTGTACAAATTTTTTGGCTAATTCTGCTATCATTCTTTTTTGTTCGTGATTGGTATTAAGTCTTTCATGAAATCTTTTATCGTAATCCCGGGCAATTTTAATAGTACTATACTCTTTTGTTATAGACTTTTGGTCTGCTAATTTTTTAAGATCTCTCCTGATGGTAACCAGGGAAACATTCATTTTCTCAGCAAGTTGTACCGGAGAGATAAAATTACTATTTTGGATTAAATCTAACATTTTTTCAAGTCGCTCTGCTTTACCCATATACTATTTTCACCTATTTAGTAAATATTAATAAACTTTATTTATATAATATTATATTCTATGATAAAAAAAATGTCAATATATGAAAACATCTTGATAAAATATCTTGACAAAAAGATTAGAATTAGATATGATATTATCAAATAGTTTTCATTTTATCTAAAAAAGGAGGTAAATAAAATGAAAAAACAAAAATTTATATTGATGATAGTTTTAATCGCAATTTTTATCTCATCTGTGGTTTCTTTTGCAGTAGCACAAGAAAATGTACGAATTGCTATGTTAGTTAAAAACTTGGGGAATGCTTTTTTTGAAGCTTGTAGAGATGGAGGCATAGAAGCATCGGAAGAACTTGGCGGAGTTGAATTTATTTTTCAAGGACCCACCACACCAACAGCAGAGGGTCAGATAGAAATTATTGACTCGCTTATTGCTCAAAAAGTAAATGCAATTGTCATTTCAGCAAATGATGTAGATGCCCTGGTTCCTGTTTGTAAAAGAGCAATGAAGAGCGGAATTACAGTCATTTCCTTTGATTCAGGAATTGCACCAGAAGGACGAATACTTCACTTAGCTCCTTCCAGCAGTGAGTTTATTGGTAGAAGCCAGGTAAAAATGTTGGCAAATTTAATTGACTACAAGGGTGAAATTGCTATTTTAAGTGCTTCTTCTCAGGCTACCAATCAAAATACCTGGATTGAATGGATGAAAGAAGAATTGAAAGAACCTGTTTACAAAGATATGAGTTTGGTTGCAGTGGTATATGGCGATGATCTTTCCGATAAGAGTTACCGGGAAGCAACGGGGTTATTTAAATCTTATCCTAATTTAAGAGGAATTATTTCACCAACAACTGTTGGTATTGCAGCGTGTGGCAAGGCGTTAGAGGATGCTGGAAAATCAGGAAAGATTGAACTTACCGGTCTCGGTTTACCATCTGAAATGAAGCAATATATCAAAAATGGTACTTGCCGACAGATGTCTCTTTGGAACCCTATTGATTTAGGATATTCATCAACTTATATCGCCTATAAATTGGTTAAAGGTGAATTTCAGGGAAAAGAGGGCGAAGTAATGATGGTCGGTAGAATGGGAGAAATTAAAATAGGCCCAGGTAACGAAGCAGTTATGGGCGAGCCATTTATATTTGAAAAAGATAATATAGATAAATTTGCTGAGATTTATTAACGGTTTATGATTTGAATTAAAAAAATCTGTTTGGTAAAGCGGGATTAATCATATCCCGCTTTACTTATAAATACCTCAAAAAAAGAGGAATTTTGATTTAATGAATAATTGCATTATTAAAATGAAGGGAATTAAAAAATATTTTTATGGTGTCAAGGCACTTGATGGCGTAGATTTTCAAGTAAGAACCGGAGAAGTACATGCTCTTATAGGTGAAAATGGGGCTGGGAAATCTACTTTGGTAAAAATTTTAACCGGTGTATATCAACCTACCGCTGGCACTATTATCCTTAACGATAAACCTATTCAATTTCCGTCCCCCCAAGTCTCGCAAAAGGCCGGGATATCCGCCATACACCAGGAGGCTACAATGTTTCCTGATCTCTCCGTGATGGAAAATATATTCATGGGCCATCATATTAGAAATAAATCCAACAGTCTGCTTTCCTGGAGAGAGATGAAAGATAAAACCCAGATACTTCTTAATAAGCTTGAATTAGATATTCGTCCTGATACCAAAGTAAGAAATCTAAGTATAGCTCAAAGGCATATGGTGGAGATTGCCAAAGCACTCTCACTGGATGCAAAAATAGTCATTATGGATGAGCCAACCTCTGCTCTTACTCTTAAGGAAGTGGAGTATTTATATAAAATTATTAGAAAATTGAAATCAGAAGGAAAAGCCATCATCTTTATTTCTCATAAATTTGAAGAAGTTTTTGAAATTGCGGATTATTTTACCGTACTAAGAGATGGGAAGTATATCGGAGAAGGGACGATTGCCGATATTACCGTAGATAAAATTGTGCAAATGGTGATTGGTCGCAGTCTTGAACAAATGTATCCAAAATTAGAAGCAGAGAAGGGTAACATTATCCTGAAGGTTGAAAATCTTAGCAAGATAGGTGTATTTAAAAACATATCTTTTGACTTGCACAAAGGAGAAATACTGGGATTTTTTGGATTGGTAGGAGCGGGAAGGTCAGAAGTAATGCAAACCATTTTTGGGATTAATACAAAAACTTCAGGAGATGTTTTTCTTGATGGAAAAAAAGTAAATATTGCCAATCCTTCTGATGCAATGAATCATGGTCTTGCCTATCTCCCCGAAGACCGACAGATACAAGGTGCTATTTTAGCTATGAATATTCGGGAGAATATTACCCTACCAATAATAGATAGAATTAGCAGAAATATTTTTTTGGATCGTAATAGGGAATTTGAAATTACCGATGAATATGGAAAAAATATAGAAATAAAAGCTTCAAGTTGGGAACAGTTGGTAGAGAATCTCTCAGGAGGCAATCAACAGAAAGTAGTTTTTGCTAAATGGATTGCTACCAAGCCGCAAATATTAATTATGGATGAACCAACCAAAGGAATTGATGTTGCAACCAAAGCTACGGTACATAATTTTATTTCTGAACTCGCAAAAAAAAGGTATAGCAATCATTCTTGTTTCCTCTGAACTTCCTGAAATTCTCGGTATGTCTAATCAGGTTATCGTAATGCATGAGGGGGTTATAACTGCTAAGTTTACTCGCGAAGAAGCAAATTCTAAAAAAATAATTAGAGCTGCAATTGGCAGTATTTCAAAGTGAGGCAATTCTAAAATGAGGGATTTATTTAGGAAAAGAGAATTTAATCTTTTTATTTTTATTTTATTTATCATATTTGGGGTTAGTGTGAGAACCCCCAGTTTTTTATATATTAATAACTTTGTTGATATTTTGAATGATACTGCTATTCTGTCTATGGTTGCCATTGGACAACTTATGATTATTGTTACGGTGGGTACAGATTTATCTGTCGGTTCCAGTATCGCTTTCAGC
>DASRME010000299.1:0-2229 GCA_035648095.1 Atribacterota bacterium
CTATGGCTGTAAGTTCCATCACGGTTATTTTAAATTCATTAAGAATAAAATAGAACAATATTTAAGAAGATGATTCTTTCATCTTAAGGGAAACATAGTTTTTCGGATTTGTCTACAATATTCTAGTATTTATTTAAAAGGTAAAATATTATGAATATGATTCTGATATCTATGTTTATTAAGTAGCTTAAAAATAGAAAATAAATAAAAAGTGGAGGTTTGTCATGAGTAAAAAAATAAAAGTCTACGGAGTTCCCGGCTGTCCTTTTTGTAAAAAAACAAAGGAATTTTTAAAAAGCAAGGGCTTGAATTTTGAGGATATCGATGTGGCTGCCAATCATGACCTGGCAAAAGAGATGATTAAAAAATCAGGTCAGATGACGGTACCGGTCATTGAAATTGATGGAAAAATTATGATTGGATTTGACAAAGAGAAGATAGAAAATCTTCTAGGGAGTTAGAATATGAAAAAGATTTATGATTTAATAATTATTGGAGCGGGACCAGCCGGGATTACTGCGGCAATATATGCAGCAAGGAAGAAAATGGATATCCTGGTAATTACTAAAGATATCGGTGGGCAGGCTTCTTGGAGTGGAGATATTCAAAATTATACCGGATATCAATTTATTTCCGGTCCTGAATTAGCGATTAAATTTGAAGAACATATGCGAAAATTTAGTTTTGAGATTAAGGAAAACGAAGAGGTGAAAGAATTAACTCCCAGAAACAAAAACTTATTCATTAAA
Source organism: Atribacterota bacterium (assembly GCA_035648095.1). GTDB lineage: Bacteria > Atribacterota > Phoenicimicrobiia > Phoenicimicrobiales > Phoenicimicrobiaceae > Sediminicultor. Next base: position 750 of record DASRME010000299.1, read on the forward strand.
ACAGATAAAGATAGTTATCAGACAAAGACGGCAATTGTAGCTTCCGGTAAGAGATCTCGAGAACTTGGCGTTCCTGGTGAGCAGGAATTTAAGAATAAAGGTTTAACTTATTGTGCTACTTGTGATGGTCCCTTATTCGCGGAAACAGATGTAGCAGTAATCGGAGGAGGAAATTCAGCTCTTGATGCGGCCTTACAAATGATAAAAATCGCTAATCATATATATATTATTAATTTTACTAATAATCTCACCGGGGATAGAATAATGCAGAAAAAAATAAGAGCAGATAATAAGGTTTCTATTTTTAATAATAGTCGTGTAAAAGAGATTTTGGGGGATTCTTTTGTCCGAGCCATAAAAATAGAGGAGGATAAGGAAGAGAAAACACTCGATGTCCAGGGTATTTTTGTAGAAATTGGCCTAATTCCCAATTCAGAGTTTACTTCTGATTTAGAAAAAAATGAAAGAAAAGAAATTGTAGTAAACCAGCGAAATGAAACGAATATTCCAGGGGTATTTGCTGCTGGAGATGTCACCAATGTACCCGAAAAACAAATAATCATTGCAGCTGGAGAAGGAGCAAAAGCAGTCCTGAGTGCTTTTCGGTATTTAAGCACCAAGAAATAGAATTAAGAGTGCATTAATATTGAAATAAACGGGAAAATATCTTTTAATAATTATAAAAATTTTAAGGAGGCAAAGAAATGATTGGTAAGTGACCTGAAAATATATTAGAAGCAGTTTTGGAGACTATCCCTATTGAATTTTCCGTTGTGGACGCTAATGATAAGGTCTTAGCTTGGAATAAACATAAAACAAGGATATTTAAAAGACCTATAAGTGTGGTAGGTAGAGATGTAACTAACTGTCATCCGAAAAAGAGTCTGGATAAAGTGGAGAAAATATTACAAGAGATGAAAGAAGGGAAAAGAGAGAAAGCTCGTTTCTGGATTGATCTTTCTATTGGCCCTAATAATGAAAAGCAAAAAGTTCTAATAGAGTATTATGCCTTGAAGGATCCCTACGGGAAATATCTCGGCTGCCTGGAGGTATCTCGAAATATTACGGATATTCAATTTATCAGTGGCGAAAAAAGACTATTAGATTGATTTTTATAAGTTTTTTTAATCTAGTAAAGATTACAAAACAAGGGTGATTGTACTAACTTAACATGCGGGAGCAAAAATCATAAGCAAATGCTTTCGATATTGCTATAGAAAAAATTGAATAAGTGATTCAGATGATTCATGATTCAGAGGAAAGTTTTTGCATCAAATATTTAAGTAAAATTGGAGTGCACATATTATTTGAAATACCTTTTTTATGAATAGAAAATATAAAGGAATAAAAAAGAGGAATTTGAAAGGTTTTATAGAATAATACCAAATAAGGAATATTATTAAGTAATTGGTAAAAACAAGATAAGAAAAATTTTATAGTTGGTTAGAAAGGAGGTAGAAAAGAGGATTAAGAAAAATAA
>DASRME010000300.1:0-2618 GCA_035648095.1 Atribacterota bacterium
TTTGGCTGTTCGCCAATTAAAGCGGTACGCGAGCTGGGTTTAGAACGTCGTGAGACAGTTCGGTCCCTATCCGTCGTGGGCGTAGGATACTTGAAGAGGGTCTGCCTCTAGTACGAGAGGACCGAGGTGGACGAACCTCTGGTGTACCAGTTGTCCTGCTCAGGGCATTGCTGGGTAGCTATGTTCGGTCGGGATAAACGCTGAAAGCATCTAAGCGTGAAACCTACCTCAAGATTAGGTATCCCGTCTGGATTTATCCAGAGAGAGACCCCGGGTAGACTACCCGGTTGATAGGTCAGAAGTGTAAGGACAGTAATGTCTTTAGCTAACTGATACTAATAGGTCGAGGACTTGATCGTTATACCTTATATACATCTCTATCCTTTTCCCGGTGGTAATGGCGGAGGGGTCACACCTGTTCCCATCCCGAACACAGTAGTTAAGCCCTCCTGCGCCGATGGTACTGCAGTTTTTCTGTGGGAGAGTAGGACGCTGCCGGGATTTTTTATTTTTATTCTCTTTTATTGTATAAATTAAAATAGAGTTTACTATTCACTCATTTAATTGGTCAATCGGTAAATAGGTAAATTGGAGAATTAATTTATTGGAGAATTTAAAAGATACTCTTAAAATTATTTCATTTGATGTAGATGGTACTTTAATAGATTTAGAATATAATGACTTAATATGGTTTAAAGAAATACCCGAACTAATAGCTAAAAAAAAGAGGATTAGTTTCGAAAAAAGTTTAAAATATGTAGGCGAGGAATATAATAAACTTGGTGAGCATAATTTAAATTGGTATGACATTAATTATTGGGTTACTTATTTCGGAATAAAAGTTTCCCCAAAAAATATTTTGGAAAAATATGAATCTCAAGTTAAGATATTCCCCGAAGTAATTTCTCTTTTAGAAGAATTAAAGAAGAATTTTATCCTTATTGTTATCACTTCAATGCCCCGTGAATTTTTAATACCCAAAATGAAAAAGCTGGAAAAATATTTTAAATTCAGTTTTTCTGCTTTATCTGATTTTAAAGAATTGAAAAATTCAGAAATATATTCAAAAATATCCAAAACCTTAAATGTACGCCCTGCACAAATATTACATATAGGCGATCATTGGGAATTTGATTATCTGGCTGCACAGAAAGCGGGAATGAATGCTATTTATTTAGACCGCAGTAATACAAAAAAGGGAAATTTTGTGGTTAATAATCTAACCGAGATAAAAAGAGTAATAGGAGATAAATATAATAATTAACGAGATACGAGATGCAAACGATGAGATACTATTTTGCAACGAGGTGAGATAACAATGCCTGAATTACCAGAAGTAGAAACTATCAGGAGAGGCCTTCAGGAAAAAATAAAGAATAAACAGATAAAAAATATAGTAATAAATGTTGATAAAATAGTAAAAAAACCGTCTTTAGAAGAGTTTATTGCTAAAATAAAGGGAAAAAAGATTAAGAAGATAGACCGTCGAGGGAAATATATTATTATTCATCTAGATTTAGAAGACAAACTGGTCCTTCACCTGGGGATGACCGGACTGTTAATCTATCCTTTTAATAATAAAATTACAGGGAAAGAAGTTAACCCTAAACATAACCATCTTATTTTTACTTTTACAGATAATACCCAATTAGTTTTTAATGATGTTAGGAAGTTTGGGAAAATATATTTAGTTTCTAATATTAATGAAATTGAAACACTGTCTAAATTGGGCGTTGAACCCTTAGAGGATTCTTTTACAGAAGAAGTTTTTGTTCAGATATTAAATAAAAAGAAAAACAGTAAAATAAAATCTTTTTTAATGAAACAGGAATTTATCACCGGATTAGGCAATATTTATGCTAACGAAGTGCTGCATAGATCGAAAATTCATCCCCTACGATTAATTTCTTCTCTTAACAAAGAAGAAGTAAAAAAATTGCATCAGCAGATTAAACTGGTATTGAGTGAAGCGATCGAACTTCGAGGGAGTACGGTAGCCGACGAAGCTTATCGAGACACAGATAGCAAAAAAGGAAATTATGCACAAAAATTGCAGGTTTATGCTCGAAAAGGAGAATTTTGTATAAAGTGTGGGCATCCTATAGAAGTTGTAAGGATAGAAAATAGAAGCTCATATTTTTGCCCTCAATGTCAAAAATTATAAAACAATAATGGTTAATTTGATTATTAGAAATCTGCAATACTGATTTGTTGTTCGTATCTCGTATCTGGTATCTGGTACAAAAATATAGACACACTATAAACGTTAAATTTTTCTAGACTTCTAATCCATGTTCTTTTGGTAAATATAATCCGGAATAGACAGGCGAGATGCCTGTCCTGCGAAGGGTGAGTGACTAGTTGATTTCGCATCTTTTATTTTTGTAATAAATACCAACACCAACGACTATTTTACTGTATTTCCCTATACGCTCTACTATATCCTTTGCGAGATACGATTCACGAGATACGAATTTATTCTTGCTTAAATAAACAAAAAATATTATAATATATGAAAATATTTCTTATTTATCGATCTTTTGTAAAAAAATATTCTCCGAGCTATTACACCTAAGGTGAAAACGATGGTGAATTAGCCGATAAGGAATAAGAGGAAA
>DASRME010000301.1:0-2746 GCA_035648095.1 Atribacterota bacterium
AGACAGATGTTCAAATTGTAATGATCCCCTGCAAGAAGTTCAGGAAAAGGAAGTTAAGGGAGAAATCCCCTTAGATGTTTGCGGGAGAAGCTATTGGTTTAAAAGATGTTTTTATTGCGGGAAGATTTTTTGGAATGGGAATCATATGCTGACTTTAAAGGAAAAACTTAGAAAAATTGGAGTTGTGAAAGAAAAAGATGAAGATATTAGAGAATTTAAATGAAAAACAACTGGAAGCAGTAAAAATTAAAGATGCTCCAATATTAGTTATTGCCGGCGCGGGTAGTGGAAAAACAAAGGTTTTGACCCATAGAATAGCTTATTTAATTTTTCAAAAAAACATTAACCCGAGCAACATATTAGCGGTTACTTTTACTAATAAGGCTGCTCAAGAGATGAAAGATAGAATTGAATTTATTAATAAAGATATTTCCGATAGAAATATGATGAAAGGTTTATGGATGGGCACTTTTCATTCTGTCTGTGCACGGATTTTACGCCGGGAGATAGATGTCTTGGGTTATGATAAAAATTTTATTATTTATGACAAAGGCGATCAGCTTAGCATGATAAGAAGATGTATTAAGACTCTCGATTTAGATAACAAAAAATATAGCCCTAATATTGTTTCATCCATAATAGATAGGGCTAAAAATAATTTAGAAGACCCAGAATTATTTGAGTATAATGCTATGAACCATTTCAAAAAAATTGTAGGGAAGGTCTACACACAATATCAAGAAGAATTGCGTGAAAATAATGCTCTGGATTTTAACGATTTGATTTTATTGACTGTAAAACTCTTCAAAGAAAAACCTGAAATTTTGGAAAATTACCAGAATAAATTTAGATATATCTTAGTAGACGAATATCAGGATATAAATTATGCTCAATATCAGTTAGTAAAGCTGCTTTCGGAAAAAAATAATAATTTATTTGTGGTGGGTGATCCTGACCAGAGTATTTATAAATTTAGAGGAGCAGATTTAAATAATATTTTAAGATTCGAACAGGATTTTCCTCATAGTAAAGTAGTTAAATTGGAACAGAATTATCGATCTACAGAAGTGATATTAGAGGGAGCTACAAATCTGATAAAACATAACATAAATCGTAAAGAAAAAGAACTATGGACTGATAAACGGGGCGGTGAAAAGATAAGGTGTTATGAAGCAGCCAGTGCTATCGATGAAGCAGTATTTGTAAGTCAGGAGATTATGAAATTAAATAGAGAAGAAGGCAAAACTTTTAAGAATTTCGTCATTTTATACAGAACCAATGCCCAATCGAGGTCTTTTGAAGAAATATTTAGTAAACAAGGCGTCCCTTTTCGGGTAGTTGGGGGATTGAGATTTTACGAGAGGAAAGAAGTAAAAGATATTCTGGCTTATCTGCGATTTATACATGATCAAAAAGACGGAGTAAGCTTTTTAAGAATTATTAATAATACTAAATTGGGTATCGGTAAGATTACCTTGAACAAAATAGTAGAATTGGCTAAAAAAAATAATTTAAATTTTCATCAAGCTTTAAAAAAGAGCTTAAAGATAATAAAAATATCCTCAGATAGGGAAGAAAGGATAAAGAAATTTACTTTCCTGATTGACGAGCTTAATGCTAAGAAAAATGAAATGAAAGGGAGCGAACTGCTTATAGAGTTGATAAAAAAAATCAATTATTATGAAGAATTAAAAAAAGAAGGAGAATTCAAGGCTCAAAACAAGATCGAAAATATAAAGGAATTGATCCTGGCAGTACAAGAGTTTGAAGAAAATAATGAAGATAAATCCCTAACTGCCTTTTTAGAGTACGTTGCTTTAATTACAGATATCGACCTTTACAAAGGAGAAGAGGATGTAGTTACAGTTATGACCCTGCATAGCGCCAAAGGTTTAGAATTTCCGGTGGTTTTTATTACCGGTTTTGAGGAAGGTATCTTTCCACATTCTCGTTCCTTAAATAGTGAGGAGGAATTAGAAGAAGAAAGAAGGTTATGTTATGTGGGAATGACCAGAGCTAAAGAAAGGATGTATTTAACTTATGCCTGGAGAAGAAATTTGAATGGCAATACCTTGTTCAATAGTGTTTCACGATTTATTTCTGAGATTCCAAAACATCTTATAAAAAAAGCAGATATGGAAAAAGTTGAAGAAGTTCCCTCACTTAATAATAGAAGAGAAAAAATTGAAATAGCAGTGGGAGGTAAGATAAGACATTTGGATTGGGGAATAGGGGTTATATTAAATAAGATAGATACTGAAAATGATATTTTTATAACCGTGGATTTTGAAAGAGTGGGACTAAAAAAATTATCGGTGAACTTTGCACCATTAGAGAAAATATAGCGGATAGGACAGTATATAGTATTTAGTATATAGTATATAGTAAAGATAAGATAGAAGATGGAAAAGAAAAAAGAAATAGCGGACAGAAAATAACAAAAATACAGAGGATATAATAGTACATTTGCCTTAATAGAAAAAAGGGTACGATTAACTCGTACCCTTTTTTCTATACGCGATACTATCCTTTTTATCTTCTGGATTCTTTATTTTATCTCTTCCCTTCTTCAATATATACTAAATACTATATACTCGATACTATCTTAACGCCTCTTCATTTATTTCGATTTCTACTTTGCCCTTTAGTTCTTCTAATAGGTTATCAAAAGCTTCTTTTTGTTTAGTAGGCAGCAAGGTTTGAATAATCTCTTCTTTCACCTCTTCAAAGGTTTTGACTGTTTCTG
>DASRME010000302.1:0-2352 GCA_035648095.1 Atribacterota bacterium
ATGGTGGTCCCTACAATGCCTATTTAGCCACCAAAAAACAATACATCAGGCAGATCCCTGGAAGGATTGTTGGAGAAACAGTCGATGTGGACGGAAAAAGGGTTTTTGTCATGACTATGCGAGCCCGGGAACAGGATATAAGGAGAGAAAAAGCAACTTCTAATATCTGTACCAATCATAATTTAAACGTTATTGCTGCTAATATTTATCTTTCCCTTATGGGCACTGAAGGTCTTTATCAACTTTCTCTTCTTAATGCTAAATCTGCCCATTATTTGGAAAAACTATTATTAAAATCCGGGAAATTTGAAAAAGTGTTTAATTATCCCTTCTACAATGAATTTTTACTAAAAAGCAAAGAAAACATATCCACCATTAACGAAAAATTATTAGAAAATAATTTTATTCCTCCTCTTAAGATTTGTGAATTTTATCAGGCGGATAATCTAAGGAATGTTTTACTCTTTGCAGTAACTGAAACATTAAGCAGGGATGATTTAAATAAAGCTGCTAAGATTCTTTCGGAATAAGGAGGAGGAAATATGAAATTAATTTTTGAAAAAAGTATAAAAGGTAGAGACGGTTATTCCCTACCCCATGATTTATTTAAAGAAATAAATATTGAAGATTGCTTACCGGAATATGCTATTAGTAAAGATAAAAAAATGCTTAGTGAAGTCTCTGAAGTAGATGTTATTCGGCACTTCACCAAACTATCTAAATTAAACTACGGTCTTGATGACGGATTTTATCCTTTGGGTTCGTGTACCATGAAATACAATCCCAAGATTAATGAAAAGTTAGCCTCTTTTGATAATTTTGTCTATGCCCACCCTTTCGCCCCCGAAGAAACGGTGCAGGGTTGTTTAGAGATCGCCTATCACTTAAATAAATTACTCTGTGAGATAACTGGCATGGATGAATACACTATGGCTCCTGCTGCGGGAGCACACGGGGAACTAACCGGTATTCTTATTATAAGAAAATATTTTGTAGACCGAGGAGACACCCGACATAAAATGCTCATTCCCGATTCCGCCCATGGTACAAATCCTGCTTCAGCCACTATGGGAGGTTTTCAAGTAGTAGAAGTAAAATCAAACGAAAAAGGAACAGTTGATCTAAAAGAACTGGCCGAATTAATGGATGAAGATACTGCAGGATTAATGTTGACTAATCCTAATACTGTGGGATTATACGATGAAGGAATAGAAGAAATTGAAAAGATTATCCACGGTAAAGGCGGCCTGCTCTACTATGATGGCGCGAATCTTAACGCCTCTCTGGGAATCATCAGACCAGGAGATGCAGGTTTCGACGTCGTTCATCTTAATCTGCATAAAACTTTTTCTACTCCCCATGGAGGAGGCGGACCCGGTGCTGGCGTCATTGGCGTAAAAAAAGACCTTATTCCCTACCTTCCTACTCCCAATGTTGCTTTTAATTCTGACCAGAAAAAATATTATCTATCAGATGCAGGAGAAAAGAGCATCGGCATGGTAAGGGCATTCTGGTCTAATTTCTCGGTTTTGGTAAAAACTTATGTCTGGATTCTTAGTATGGGACCGGATGGTCTCTATAATGCTTCAGAAACAAGTATCATTAATGCCAATTACGTCTTAGCCAAGTTGAAGAAGTATTATAAACCAGCTTATGACCGTTATTGTGGGCATGAATGTACGGTTACCGGAAGGGAGTATAAAAAATATGGGGTGAAAACCTTAGATATTGCCAAAAGAATCATGGACTACGGCATGCATCCACCCACTATTTATTTCCCTCATTTTGAACCTTACGCTGAAGAAACGATCATGGTAGAACCAACTGAATCGGAAAGTAAGGAAATGCTCGACAAATTTATTAATATTATGATAAAAATTTCTGACGAAGCCAAGACAAATCCTGAAATGTTGACCAGCGCTCCCCATAATACTCCAATTAGAAGGACTAATGATGCCCTGGCTGTAAAAAGAGCAATTTTGACTTATGATGATGAATTAAAACTAAAAGATGAATTAAAATACCAAGAGAAAGATATTGATTTTTAATCAGGAGGTTTGAAAAATGCAAGAACAAGAACTATTATTAACTCCTCTCCACGAGGAACACTTAAAATTAAAGGCACGAATGATACCCTTTGATGGCTTTGATATGCCTGTCCAGTACGCAGGTATTATAGAAGAACACTTTGCAGTAAGAGAAAAAGTGGGTATTTTTGATGTATCTCATATGGGAGAAATAGAATTGCGTGGAAAAGATGCCCTCCCCTTTGCTAATTATCTGGTCACCAATTCGCTAATGAAAATGAAAGATGGGGACATAAAATATTCACCTTTATGTTATCCTCATGGC
>DASRME010000303.1:0-5410 GCA_035648095.1 Atribacterota bacterium
ATTTTATGGAGCAAGATAGAAAAAGGAGAAGCGTATGAGTGAATTAAGCATTTATTTTAAATATGTATTCAATAAATCAATAAGATATATAGAAGTAATTTTACCATTATTTATTGTTGTAAATTACAATTTCTATCCCTTATGCGGCCACTATGTAGCGTGTCATTTAAACTATAAATAAAAATGAAAAATGGCTGTATTCAGTTTATATATAAAATTTGTTTTTATGAAAAATCTTTTTTTATATTAGGTTTATAATCTATAATAAAGGAGTCTATGATTATGAAAGTTTATTTTTCTGTTGATATTGAAGGTATGGAGGGTGTAGTCAGTAAATTACAGACAACACGGAACAGCGGAGACTTTATTATTGCCCGGAAACGGCTGGTCGGAGATGTTAATGCTGCTGTCCAGGCTGCTGTGGACGCAGGGGCTGAGGAAATGCTGGTCTGCGATGGTCATGGCGATAAAGAAAGCACGACAATACTTAAATGAAGGATATACTATACATGGGTAGTAGATATTGACCTGGAGAAATACTTTGATACGGTCAATCACGATAAACTCATGTCACTGGTAGCCAGAGAAGTAAAAGACAAAAGAGTATTGAAACTAATACGAGCATACCTGAATTCAGGGGTAATGATTAATGGCGTAATAGTAGAAACAGATAAAGGCTGTCCGCAAGGAGGACCCCTTAGTCCCCTATTAAGTAACATTATGCTTGATGTACTCGATAAGGAACTAGAGGAACGAAACCATAAATTCTGCCGGTATGCAGATGATAATCAATTATATGTGAAAACCCGCAAGGCAGCAGAAAGGGCAATGAAAAGTATTACAAAATTTATCGAAGATAAACTTAAGTTAAAAGTTAATAAAAAGAAAAGTGCAATAGGCAGACCCTGGGAAAGAAAATTCTTAGGATTCTCATTCTATACAAGACAGGAAGAGGTACGGATAAGAATCCATCCCAAGTCAATAGAAAGAGTAAGGGAAAAGATAAGATTCATTACCTCAAGGAGTAATGCCTGGAGTATGGAATTCCGCTATCTAAAATTACGACAGTTAACAATAGGATGGGTCAGCTATTTTAGATTAGCAGATATAAAAACGAAATGCCAGGAACTCGATGTATGGACCAGACGCAGGATTAGGATGTGTTATTGGAAACAATGGAAGAAGATCAAGTCCAGACATGATAATCTAAGAAAATTCGGTATTGATAACTTTAAAGCATGGGAATATGCCAACACCAGGAAAGGCTACTGGAGAATCTCCAATAGTCCCATACTTACGGTAACCTTTACTAAGACAAGACTTAAGAATCTTGGATACCTAAGTTTTACAGAAAGATATACACAAGTAGCTAATTTCTAACGAACCGCCGTATACCGAACGGTACGTACGGTGGTGTGAGAGGACGGTAAATGAATTAATCATTTACCTCCTACTCGATTTAGCGGGAATTCCCCACCTGTTAAGGTGGAGATGAGAGCAAATTCCCGGAAAACTTAGACAGATGACAGTCTGTTAAAGTGAGTACCACGTCTGTAAAAGCGTGGGAGTCTAGTGCGCCCGGCATGGGTATAGCTTGGCAGTAAAAGTCGGCTATGAAAAGTTAAGCGAAATAGCCGACATGGTATCAGAAATACTTTAAAAAGGAGATTTTAAACATGAAAGTATCACCGAGAATTTGCGTGGGCATTTGGAAAACAGGCTTAATCTATTGATATTTAAAGAACACGAGGGATTCAACTTTTTACCCCAAAGGTGGAAGCAAATATATACAAAAAGTGCCCTCAAAGTCTTATAAATAGTGGTGTTGAGCCTACTAAAAACCCCAAGAAAAGGAGCACTTAATGGCATGATTAATAAAATTGAATTTACAGCAAAAACCTTACCTCAAATGCGGGAGTTTTGCTACTCCTTGATTATAAAGAGGAATAAAGAATATTTCAAGCAATTGACGAAATTTTGATCTTTGACAATAAAAGCATAGAAGAAATAAAGATGAACCACTTGAAAACCTTGATTTGTGGCGGTTTGGTAGGTGCAGATCAGCTGGAAAGGTTTCTTTTGTTAAAAGCAGAGCAGTCAATGTTGAAGAAAATCAGGAAGGAGCCGTTAAAAGATACTATCCTGGTCACCAGAGGAATAACTGTTACAACATCTTGATGGCATTTTATGATGAATTAAAGGCTTTATGTGTTTTGGGAATACATACGCCTCTAATTGTGCTGCCGAAATGATAAAAGAAATTATAGCAAATCTCCGAGATGAAATGGATAACATCGTTTTTAGAATGGACAGCGGTTGTGAAAGCGAAGAGATCGCAGAAGTTATTGAGGAAGCAGGATACCAGTATGTTGTAAAAGCCAAGTAAGACTCAAACAAGGCAAGGAAATTTGCAGTGGTCAGGGAATTAAAACCGGAAGAGGTCAGGAAGCAACTTAAGCCTTTTAGAAAGTAGTGATTATACCCCTGCCATGTAGGTTACTAATTCCAGATGGGAACTTGCCGACACCGTGAAATTCTATGAAAAACGTGGAAACTGCGAAAATTAGATCAAGGAAACCAAGTACGATATGAACATTGGCTCTTTGAAAATGAAATCATTCTCTTGCAAATGAAGCGTTTTTCCAGATCATGATGCTGGTGTACAACATATTCCTGCTATTTACAATGGATAAAGGTTCAGCAAGTGAGTATAGATAGTGGATGCTGACCTTCAGATTAAAATATGTGTTTGTAGTGGGTAAGATTATAAGGACTGTCAGGCAGGCTATATTGAAGCTTCTGGAAGGGTATCCCCACAAAGAAGTATTTCAAGCTATTTAAGAATAAGGCCTGTGGATAAAAGGAGAGCTTTTAAAATAGACTATTTGTGGATAGTTTAAGAGTTTTACCGTTTTTAACCGAGAAAAAATAAAAATAAAAGTTTCCTTGAAAGTAGGTATAAGAAATGGTAGAATTTGAAGAACAAATTTGCAAATTCATCATGAGATTTATGAGGACTTTAGATGAATTTAGCAAAAAATCTGCGTAAACATTTCAGACGCAGATTTCGGGTGGAAGAAAGATATTCTTTGTAAATGAAGTTGATTTAAATTTTATAATAGGGAAGGAGTTTTTGTAATATGAAAAAACAAAACAATACTAATACTTCTTCAAAAGAATTCATAACGAAACTTGAAGAAAATGAAGAGATATACAACGTTAAAGGAGTATCTCCCGGAGCTAGAGAAAAAATATTAGATATAATAGCAAAGTCAGCTTATAATAATGATAGGGCCTATGAAGGATGTACGCGTTGTGTTTTAACTGCCCTTATTGAGCACTTACATTTATCAAGCTGTGAAGGTGCCAAAGAATCTCTTAAGGCAAGTACAGGTTTAGCAGGAGGTGTTTGCCGTATGGGAGAATCTTGTGGTGCATTGACCGGAGGCATCATGGCGATTGGATTAGTCATTGGCTCAGAGAAGCTGGAAGATTTTGATGCGTATAAGAGAGTCATGGAAAATTCTTATAAATTATATAATAGGTTTAAAGAAAAATATAATACGACCCGTTGTTTTGAAATTCAAGAAAAAGTATTAGGTAGGCATTATGATTTTAAAAATAAAGAAGATGGGGCAGCGTGGTATAAAGATGGTGGCCTAGATAAATGTCCTATGGTTTGCGCTACCGCAGCTAGATTAGCTGCTGACATTATTTTAGATTTACAAAAAGGCAGGGAAAATTAATTTAATGGAACTAAATATTCTTCATGAATATGGAAATAAAATAGAAACCTATTTAAAATTAAATACGTTTGCTTTAGCAGTAAAATTATTAAAAAATAAAAAAGAAATACCATCTAATGCCAAAAGACCTAAAAAGGATTTTGGCTATCATTTATCATTATGCCAAGCTTTTGCAATCTCTAGAAGAGAAGGTATGCCATTTGCTATGTTAAAAGAGGATATGTGGTGCTTTGAACCGGTTATTGGATTGGGATTAGCCAAGGTTCCACAATATTTTTTGGAAGGACATAATCGTTTTCCCGGGACTGCTCGAACTTTAGAAGCAGGTAAAAATTGGGCTCAATCATTACCTAATTTTGAATTGGGTAAGTATGAAGGAATTGCCTTTCTTCCTTTATCCAAAACAACTTTTAACCCCGATCTAATAATATTGTATTGTAACCCCGCTCAATTAACTCAAATAATGATAGCAATTAATTGGATTGATGGAAACGACATTAATTGTAGGCTTTCAGGTCATGCAGGCTGTGTTTATTCTATTGTGCCTACGATACAAAATAATCAATTTAAAGTTAGTATCCCATGTATGGGGGATCGTAAAAGAGCCATGGCGCAAAATGACGAGATAGTATTTAGTTCTCCAATTGATAAAATAAAGGATTTAGTAGCAGGATTGGAAGCGCTCGAAACAAACAAGGATGGCCTTCCGGTAAAGTTTCAGCAAATGCCTGAATATCAATTAGAAGAAAGTTATGCAAAGATAGGTAAATTAATTGGCATGGATATAGATAGATAAAATGATTTTATAAAAAGAATTTATTAATATAAAAGGATATTAAAATTTATGCACGAAGTTTTAAAAAAAAATGTATAAAAAAATAAATTAAAATAGGAGAATAATTATGAAAACAAAAAAACAAGAATTACAATTTATGACATGGGTAGAAGTTAGAGAAGCATTTGCAAAGGATCCGGTTATATTCATACCAATGGGTTCTATGGAAGAACACGGGCCTCATTCAATTACAGGAGATTATATAGCAGCATATGAGATTGCAAAATGTGCAGCAGAAAAATCTGATTCATATTGTGTTCCTGTTATACCTTTTGGATATTCGGAGTATTTCAGATGTTTTCCTGGGACTATATCGATATCTCCAAAAACTTTATACAATATTGTAAGAGATGTTTGTACAAGCTTAATGGAACATGGTGTAAAAAAGATAATTTTTATAAATGGGCATGCTGGGAATTCAAGTATTTTAGATATCCTGGCAAGAGATATAAGAAGAGAAAACAAAATTATGGTAGGAAAGATAGATTTATGGCAGTCACTTCCTCTTAAATTCAAGGAAGAGCTGTACGGAGAAAATGTCAAACTTTTAGGCCATGGGGGAGATCCTATTACTTCAGTGATGAAATATTTAAGACCCCAGGATATGAGAATGGATTTACTAAAAAAATCAGACAGAGTAAAAGAATGGGAAGCTTTTACCATAGATAATATTTCAAAGACTAAAATCAAAGATACTGATGTTGGAATATATTATAATATGGATGAAATTACAAAACAGGGAGTTATGGGAGATCCACATATAGGGAACAGCGAAAAAGGTGAAAAAATCGTTAATAAATTAATAGATTATTGTGTAGAATTTGCTGAA
>DASRME010000304.1:0-9942 GCA_035648095.1 Atribacterota bacterium
AATTATCCACGATCCAAAAGAGGCTGTAGAAGGAGCTGATATTATCTATACCGATGTTTGGACCAGCATGGGATTTGAAAAAGAGAGTGTAATTAGAAAAGATGTGTTTAAGACTTATCAAATAAATCAAGATTTAGTAAACAAAGCAAAAGATGATGTAATAATATTACATTGCTTACCGGCCCATCGTGGTGAAGAAATAACTGATGAAGTTATAGATGGTCCTCACTCTGTAGTAATTGACCAGGCAGAAAATAGATTGCATGCTCAAAAAAGCGTCTTAGCCTTACTATTATAAATATAATTAAATTAGTCGTTAGTGAATAGTGAATAGTATTTAGTAATAAAGCGAAAAACGAAAAGCGTAAAACTATGTCCGTATCTCGTAAATGAGATAGAAGCTGGAAGACAGAATCCAGTATTTAGAAATATTTTAAATTATAAGGTTATATTATTTGTTAAGTTATTTTATATTCTTCTGACTCCTGACTACTGGTTCCCGAATTCTTAAATAATAATTATGGTTTTTCACTTTTTGTTTTAAGTTTTTTACTGTATAATGATAACGGAAACTTGAAAATTGTATTTAAAACTAACGACTATTCACTATTCACTAACGACTAATTTAAAAAGGGAGAATCAAGTGCCAATCTCTTTCAGTCTTTTAGATATTATAGATATATTAATCATTGCTTTTATCTCCTACCATATCATTCTTTTAATCAAAGATACCCCAGCAGTGCAATTAATCAAAGGTTTGGTTATTCTTTTTATCTTTTCTTTTGTTGCTGATCAGCTTGGCCTTAGAACTATCAATTGGCTTCTAAAAGGAGCCATGGCCATGATGGTTGTAGCCTTACCTATAATATTTCAACCAGAAATAAGAAGAGGATTGTTAAAGATGGGAAGAAGAGGATTTTTTATAAATACCCCCTTTTTGCATAAGGAAATAGACAAAAAAATAGAGCAATTAATCAATGGATTGGTTATGGTAATGCCTATGCTTTCTAGCAAACATAAAGGAGCTTTGATTATTTTAGAGAGAGAAGTTGGTTTAAAAGATATTTTGGAGACCGGTATTATTTTAAATAGTGAATTTTCTCCAGAATTAATATATTCTATATTTATGCCCGACTCCCCTTTGCACGATGGAGCTGTCATTATTAGAGGGAATAAGATAGCAGGGGCGAATTGTATTTTACCGCTAAGTGAGAGAATGGACATTAGTAAATCTTTAGGTACTCGACACAGAGCAGCTTTAGGGTTAAGTGAGCAGTCAGATGCTTTAATAATTATAGTATCAGAAGAAACAGGAAATATATCTATCGCATTAGATGGAAAGATTACGCGACCTATGGAGCCTCAGGGATTGAAGAAGATGTTATCACACTTATACCAACCAAAGACAGTTTCTGAATTTGGTTTTTGGCCGACAGAGGATGAGAAAAAATGAAAGAATCTAAAAATTGGTTTTTAAAAAATATCGATATCAAATTGCTATCTTTATTTCTAGCGATTATTCTATGGTTGTATATAGCAGGTGGGGAGAATCCAATTGAAGAAAATTTTATCGATATATCTCTTACCAAAAGTAATCTTAGTGAAAATTTAGTGATAAAAGAGTTTCCCACAAATGTAAGCATGGGGATTAAAGGTCCCAAAAATATAATAAATAACATTTCTTCTCATCAGATTATCGGAACAGTAAGTTTTTCTGAAATTAACACAGAAGGTCTATATAAATTAAAGGTAGAAGTTGTTGCTCCTAAAGGAACACAGATCACCAGAATTATTCCTTCAGAAATAAAAGTTGAAGTTGAAAAAGTTTTAACCAAAGAGATTGAAGTTGAATATAGCTTAATAGGGGTTCCTGAAAAAGGATATTCTTTAACTGACGAACCTCAATTTAATCCTTCTAAGGTTAAGGTAATTGGTGCTCAAAGTGTATTAGAAAATATAAAACAGATAATTTGTGCTATTGATATTACCGGAATAAAGGAAGATCTGAGTAGAAAACTAACAGTAAAAGCAGTTGATGTAAACGGAAATGAAATTAAAGAAGTAAAGATGGAACCGGATATAGTGGAAGTATCAATTTCTTTAACTCGTGGGTATCCCGAAATCCAATTAACAGTAAAACCAAGAATAATCGGGAAACCAGCTCCGGGTTATTATATTTCTGAAATATTATCTACTCCCGATGATATAAAGATTTTTGGTAATTATTCTAAAATAAGTAAAATTGAATATTTAGAAACCATTGCCATTGATGTAAGTGGAATTACAAAGACTCTTTCAGTGAAAGTCCCACCTGCCCTAGAAGAAGGATTAAATATAGTGGAGGGTGAGGTTGAACTAATAGAGGTAACCATACAAGTTAAGGAAGCCATAATCCAGAAAACCCTAAAAGATATTTCAGTTGTCCTTCAGGATTTATCTCCCTTTGTATCTTGTGAAATAAAACCAAAGGTAGTTGATATAACTGTTGAAGGAAAAAATATTCTAATTGACAAATTAGAAGCAGAAGACATAAAAGCCTTTATGAACTTTGCGGATAATTTTAAGGTAGAGCAGAAGACAAAAGTTCAAGTAGATCTTCCTGAAGGAGTTTCTTTAATTAAAGTTGAGCCAGAAGAAGTAACAGTGTTGATTAATAAATAAGTATATAGTATATAGTATATGGTATATAGTATTTAGTAAAGAAATAATAAGATGATAAGTAGAATTCAGAAGTCAGGATAGAATTATAGAATTAAGGATAAAATTGCATCGAAAATGACAGATAATAGCGAAAAATTATATTTTAAACCAATGAATAAATAATTGGCAAATTGGTTAATAGGTCAATTGATCAATTAATATCGGGGTAATTTATGAAAAAATTATTTGGTACTGATGGAATAAGAGGTATTGCCAATAAGGACCCTATAACTGCTGAGGTGGCCTTTCATATAGGAAGAACTGGGGCATATTTATTTAAAAATGAAGCTAATTCTGGGATATTAATTGGTAAAGATACTAGAATTTCGGGTGATATGTTAGAAGCTGCTTTAATAGCAGGAATATGTTCAGCAGGTATAGATGTCTTAAGAGTAGGAATAGTACCCACTCCCGTAGTGGCATATCTAACCAGAGTTTACCATGCTAATTGCGGTATAGTAATTTCTGCTTCACATAATCCATATGATCACAATGGCATTAAATATATTAGAGGGGATGGTTTTAAGTTTTCTGATTTAGAAGAAGAAGAGATAGAGAAAATATATTTTGAAAATCATTCAAAGGATGAATGGCCAACCAAGAAAAATATTGGCAGGGTAAAAGAATTAAATGGAGCGATAGAAAGATATATTGATTACATTAAAAATACGCTCCCCCCAAAATTTACACTTAAGAGATAGAAAATTGTTTTAGATTGTGCTAATGGTGCTTCTTTTATGATTGCCCCCCGTGTTTTTGCAGAATTAGGAGCCGAGATGATTGCCATAAATGATATGCCTGATGGTACTAATATAAATTCTAATTGTGGTTCAGTACATCCTGCTTCTTTGAGAAAAGAAGTTTTAAGACAAAAAGCAGATTTAGGTTTTTCTTATGATGGCGATGGGGATAGAGTTATTGCTGTAGATGAAATGGGAAACATCGTAGATGGAGATCAAATAATGGCTATTTGTGCTTTAAATCTTATCAAGAAAATCCAATTGCCTAATAAAACAGTAGTAACTACCTTAATGAGTAATATTGGTTTTGATAGGTCTATAGAAAAAGCAGGAGGAAAAGTGATAAGAACTAATATCGGTGACCGTTATGTGTCGGAAATGATGAAGAAAATTAAGACAATATTGGGGGGAGAACAGTCAGGTCATATTATTTTTTCGCAATATAGTACTACCGGAGATGGATTGTTGACTTCTCTGCAACTAATGAAGGTTCTTTGGGAAGAAGAAAAACCCCTATCTAATTTGGCCTCAGTAATGGAGAAATATCCTCAGATTATTTTGAATTGTGAGGTTAACGATAAAGAACAATTCTTTAAAAATGATTGTATAAAAAAATATATTAAAAAAATAGAGGAGGAACTTGACGGAAAAGGTAGAATTTTTATTCGAGCTTCTGGTACTGAATCATTAATTAGGATATTATTAGAAGGAGAAGATATAGATAAATTAGAGAAAATATCCCAGGGCTTAAGAGGGGTGATTGAAAAGGAAGATATTTAAATAATAAATAGTCGTTAGTGAGCAGTATATGGTAATAAAACGAAAAACTATATTAGTATTTCGTATCTCGTGCACAAGATAGAAGCTAAAAGATAGGATTCAATATTCAAGACTATTTTAGCTCTAAGCTGTAGGTTAATTAAGACAAACTTTTACTAATCCAAAGCTATATGCTATACTATATGCTAACGATTAACGCGTACATTAAGAGTAGATTGGGTGACTGGAAGACAGGTAGACTTTGTTATTAAGAGAGGTGATAAAAGAAATATAAATTAAAAAAAATAAATATAAGCGCCAGAGCTTACTCAATATAAATGATTAAGTGTTTTGATAGGGTAAGTTGACGAGGAAGGAGTTTATCGAAAATTCGGCGGATGCTCCTGGGTTGGCCAGATCTTTAGAAAACCTACAAAACTTGCAAGTAATTGCAGGCACAAAAAGGTTTATATGGCAAAATAAATCCATTCTTAAGTATTTTTACAAAGGTTTTTCTATTCTAGTACAGACTCTTTTTTTAAAAGATAACGCAAAGCTAAAAATGCAAAGTGTAAAATAAAACTAAAAAACTAAAAATTATGAAAAAAGTTATAAATTATTAATTATAATTTTTAGTTTTTCGCTTAAAACCTTAAGTTTTGGCTATGTTATAATACAATTACTTAAAAAAGTTCTTAGATATTCATGTATTTATTGTAGAAGTAGAAACTGTGGAGAACCCTATTATCTTTCTAATTGGATTGGTAATAGGGTATTTATTTTTAAAAAGCAAATATTTAATTTAAGAAAGGATTAAAAAATGTGTGGAATAATTGGATATATTGGTTCAAAAGAAGTAGTACCCATTTTGTTAGATGGATTAAAAAAATTAGAATATCGGGGATATGATTCTGCAGGTATTGCTGTATTGAAAGATAATAAAATTAAAATATTAAAATGTAAAGGAAAGGTAGCCAAATTAGAAAATTTGTTAGAAAAAGATGCCCCAAAAGGCAATATAGGATTAGGACATACTAGATGGGCTACCCACGGGAGACCTAACAGTATAAATGCGCATCCTCACAGTGGATGTAATTCAGAGATAGTAGTAGTGCATAATGGTATTATAGAGAACTATATGTCTTTAAGAGAAAGATTAATTTCAGAAGGGCATATCTTTACATCTGAAACAGATACCGAGGTTCTTCCCCATTTAATAGAAAGTAATTATCAGAATGATTTTACTTTAGCAGTAAAGGAATCTTTAAAAGAAATAGAGGGTTCTTACGCTATCGGAGTTATTTCTACTCGTAATCCGGGAAAAATCGTCGCTTCACGTTGCGGGAGCCCATTGATTATCGGAATAGGAGAGGGAGAAATGTTTTTGGCTTCAGATATTCCCGCTTTACTTAGTTATACCAATAGGGTAATCTTTTTGGAAGAAGGAGAAATTGCTACTATAACCAAAGATGGAGTAGAGATAATTAATTTTGAAGGAAAAATTTTACATAAAAAAGAAATCAATATTGATTGGGATGAAGAGATGACAGAAAAGAGTGGATATAAACATTTTATGCTAAAAGAAATTTTTCAAGAAACTATGGTTATTCGTAATAATTTAGAAGGTAGAATTAATCTGTCTACAAAAACACTGCAACTTGAAGACCTACCTCTTCCTTTAGATAGGATTAAGGAAATAGAAAGAATATCTATTTTGGCTTGCGGGTCTTCTTATTATACGGCTTTAGCGGGTAAATATATTTTTGAGGAGTTAACTGGTATTCCGGTAGAGGTGGATTATAGTTCTGAATTTAGATACAGAAAAATATTACTGGGCAAAAAAGATCTAGCTATTCTGATATCTCAATCAGGAGAAACTGCGGATACCCTAGCTGCTTTAAGAGCTTGCCGGAAAGCAGGTTCTTACATATTGGCTCTTACCAATGTAAGGGGAAGTACTATCAGTCGGGAAGCAGATAGTGTAATGTATATTAAGGCGGGTCCGGAAATAGGTGTGGCCACCACAAAAGCCTTTGTTAGTCAATTAATGTGCCTTTACATACTATCTCTCTATTTTGCTCAAGTTAGGGAAACTCTTGATTTATCGGAGATTAATAAAATAATTTCCGAGTTAATAAAGATTCCTCAAATGGTCGAGATTATCTTGCTTAAGGAACCAGAAATTATAAAATTAAGTGAAGAATTTCATAAATATCATAATTTTCTTTATCTGGGGCGAGGGATTAATTATCCTATTGCTTTAGAGGGGGCTTTAAAACTTAAAGAGATTTCTTATATTCATGCTGAAGGGTATGCAGCAGGGGAGATGAAACACGGCCCTATTGCTCTTTTAGATAAGACTTTTCCGGTAGTGGTAATCGTACCCCAGGATAAAGTTTATACTAAAGTGATTAATAATATAAAGGAAGTTAAAGCTCGAGATACCCTGGTATTAGCCATTGCTACAGAAGGAGATAAAGAAATTATTAATATAGTAGATAAAGTATTTTATATCCCTAAAACTTTGGATATATTATATCCTATTCTATCGGTTATACCTTTACAATTATTTGCATATCACATTGCTGACAGTTTGGGGTGCGATGTAGATAAACCGAGGAATTTAGCTAAAAGCGTTACCGTTGAATAAAAGAATATTTAATAAAAATATTTTGTGAAAGGAAATTGTAAGAGTATAATAAATAAAAAAAAAGATTAAAAATAATTTTCAAGGAGGAGAATGAGTGATGAAAAAAATGACTAAAGAAATGATTTTAAATAAGGCTAAAGAACTAAATATAAAATTTATAAGATTGAGATTTACCGATATTTTGGGAATGCCTAAGAATGTAGAAATTCCGATAAGAGAACTAGAAAAAGCTCTTGATGGAGGGATCATGTTTGATGGTTCTTCTATTCAAGGTTTTGTGCGGATTGAAGAATCAGATATGTTTTTAAAACCAGATTATTCCACCTTTACGGTAAATCCCTGGGAAGAAGAAAAAGATGTTGCTCGGATTACTTGTGATGTTTATAACCCCGATGGTTCATCCTTTGATGGTTGTCCCAGAAATAATTTAAAGAAAGTATTGGAAGAAGTGGAAGAGATGGGATATTCTACTAACTTTGGACCAGAGATGGAATTTTTTCTATTTTTTAGAGATGAAAAAGGGAAAGCAACAACTAAGACCCATGACCAGGGGGGATATTTTGATCTGTTGCCTGTTGATTTAGGGGAAGAAGCAAGAAGGGATATGGTAATTTCCTTAGAAAAATTAGGCTTTGAGATTGAAGCCTCACATCACGAAGTTGCTCCCGGTCAGCATGAGATTGATTTCAGGTATTGTGATGCTCTCACTGCTGCCGATAGAATAATGACTTTAAAACTCACTGGTAAAACCATCGCTCTAAAATATAATTTACACGTTACCTTTATGCCCAAGCCTGTTTTCGGAATAAATGGTTCTGGTATGCACACCCATATTTCACTATTTAAAAATGGTAAGAACGCCTTTTATGATCCAAAGGGAAAATATGAACTGAGCAAAGAAGCCTTATATTTTATCGGTGGATTACTAAGACATGCCAAAGGCTTTACCGCTATCACTAATCCTTTGGTAAATTCTTATAAGCGGTTAACTCCTGGTTATGAAGCGCCGGTTTATATTGCCTGGTCAGAGCGAAATCGTAGCCCTTTGGTCAGGGTGCCCGCAGCAAGAGGAATAGGTACAAGGGCGGAACTGAGAAGTCCTGATCCATCCTGTAATCCTTACTTAGCTTTTGCAGTGATGATAAAAGCAGGAATAGATGGAATTAAAAATCAGATTGATCCGGGAGAGCCGGTAAGTCAAAATATTTATACTATGAGTAAAGAAGAAAGAGAGTCTTTGGGTATTAAAAGTCTACCTGCTACTTTAAGTGATGCTTTATTAGAATTAGAAAAGGACGAAGTAGTAAAATCAGCTTTAACCGGTCATATTTTAGAAAATTATATCGAGGCCAAGAAAGAAGAATGGGAAAACTATCGAATTCGCGTTCATCAATGGGAATTGGATAGATATTTGACAATTTATTAACGTGACTATATAAATCAAAACAGCAAGCAGTGTTGATAAATTAACTTAGCGTTAACTAGTTATCAAATAGTATTTGGAGGTAAAGATTATTATTAATTACAAGTTGAAAAATATTGATTTAAGAAGTGATACAGTTACTTTACCCACAGAGGAGATGCGACATGCAATGAATAATGCAAAAGTGGGAGACGATGTTTACCAAGAAGATCCAACAATTAATAGATTGGAAGAATTAGCCGCTAAAAAATTAGGGAAAGAGGCAGCGTTATTTGTACCCAGTGGTACCATGGGTAATCTTATTGCGGTATTAACTCATTGCCAAAGAGGAGATGAGGTAATTTTAGAGATGGATTCCCATATTTATTATTACGAGGTAGGTGGTATGTCGGCAGTAGCAGGAGTAATACCCCGGTTGATTATCGGGGATAAAGGAATTCCTGCTCTTCAGGATATTAAGAAGGCATTAAGAGGGGAAAACCTTCATTATCCTAAGACGACTTTAATCTGTTTGGAAAATACTCATAATCGAGCAGGTGGAACAATTTTCCCGCCTAAAGAAACCGAAGAAATTTGCCAATTAGCCCACCAACGAAATATTCAAGTTCATTTAGACGGTGCTCGAATATTTAATGCTGCCATCGCGTTAAATATTGAACCCGCTCTTCTCACTAAAAATGTTGATTCAGTGATGTTCTGTCTTTCTAAAGGTTTAAGCGCTCCGGTAGGGTCAATTTTGACCGGATCAAAGGAATTTATTAAAAGAGCACGTAAAAACAGAAAGATGTTGGGGGGAGGAATGAGACAGGCGGGCATTTTAGCAGCAGCTGGTATAATTTCCCTTGAAAAAATGGTAGATAGATTAAAAGAAGATCATAAAAACGCTCGTATTTTAGGTGAAGGGTTAACTGATATAGCTGGAATTAAAGTTGATTTAGAAACAGTCCAGACAAATATGGTATATTTTGATCTTCAGGAATCAAGCATGGACACTTTCCAGTTTTTAACTAAATTAGCAGAATATCATATATTGGGTTCACCTATGCCACCTACCAAAGTTCGATTGGTTACTCATTATGGTATTAGCGAAGAAGATATTTATGCCACCATAATGGCGATAAAAGAAATAGTCAATAATTAGTATATAGTATCGAGTATATAGTATATAGTGAAGATGCCAGTTTACCAGTTAATCGGAACAACTTAGCATCTCATATCTCGTGCAAACTAGCGTATAGCGTATAGTTTGAAAAGAGGGAATACAGATTAGAATTGATCAGGTAAATCATAGGTTATTAAATAAAATATAATTGGTAAATTGATCAATTAGTATGTTATAAACACCTTTATCTTGCTAATTCAATACTATACGCTAAGGCTATACGCTATACTATTCACTAACGAATAATTACAGGGAGGTTTTACTTTTGCAAGCTTTACCAGGATATAAGAAATGTTTTGTCTGTGGAGAGGGCAATCCTATTGGTTTAAATATTGCTTTTTTTAGAGATCAGGATAAAATTAAAGCAGAGTTTATTCCCGAATCAAAACATCAAGGCTTTAAAGGAATTGTTCACGGAGGAATATTGTTTTCTATTTTAGATGAGATAATGGGCAGAACTGCAATTATAACTAAGGATGTTATGACCATGACCGTAGAAATAAATATC
>DASRME010000305.1:0-6400 GCA_035648095.1 Atribacterota bacterium
CCATAACCCTTTTGAACCATATCATCTTCATCTAAAAGTAATTGGTCGGTAATTTCAAAAACATCTTTTAAAAAATAACCTTTTTTCGCCGGAATAATAAAGGAAACAGCTGCTGCTCTTTTTAACCAACGGTTTTTTGACTGGGTCCATTCTTTTAGTTTTTCAACAAACACCGGATATTTCTCCAGAAAACTTCCCATGGTATGGTTACAAAAATCGTCACACTTTGCCCAATTATTCACATATTTCTCTATCCAGCTTTCAAATATAATCCAATCATTCGGCTCAAATTCATCGGCAATTTTGGGGAGCCAAAAAGCAGCGATAGAAGCTTCCTCACCATAATCTGATAAAAAAAGTTGTTCACACAAATCAAATGTATTTTGTTTCCCAAGCGTTTTTATTTCTTTCCAAAATTTTTTAGCAATTTCCCTGACTATAGTGGTTTTTACCCCATAGAATTTTACTTCTTCTTTGAAAAAATGCTGAAAGTTTTTTTGAGTCTTATCATTAATATTTTCTTTCAATATCTTTCTAATCTTTTGAATGGTTGGATTCATTTTATTCCTTTCTCATTACAATTTTTTGTCTGTGTCAAGAGACAGTTCTTTGTAACACTTCAAGAATATATATTTATCTCCCTTGCTTTCTTAAAAATCAGTTTTCCTGTTCCCCTCTTTTTCTCCTTATTTATTAATTACTTAACCAATAAATGTGCCACAGAACCAGTGTCATATTTTAATTTCAAAATAACCGTCCCCCTGACAATCTTACCTCTTCAAACTGTTATTTCTACTCGATTTCCATCTGAATCAAGCACGCAGCTTTCAAAATAGCCATCGCCTGTTGTTTGCGGCTCACTTAAAATTGTATATTCATCAGACCGTAACTTTTCAGTAATTTCAACCACCTTTTCTTTACTACCCACTGATATGGCAAGGTGCACAATGCCTTTATATTGTATCTTTGGATCATTTAAATTATTGGCCATTGATGGCATTTGCATTAATTCAAGACGAGCACTGTTATCAAAAGATAGAGAAAGTAAGACTCAAAATCATTTGACTCATTACGATATTTATTCCCCGCGATGCAGTTAAAATATTTAGTATAAAATCTTTTTAAACGCTCAATGTCCCCTGTCCAGATAGCAACATGTTCAATTCTCATAACCTACCTCCCTACATCATGTAATACATGATGATATTTCACTTAATGTGTAAAGGCATGGGATTAAGAATAAAAATCTAACGCCATGCCTTTAATAAAAAAGATATTTCAAATATCTATGATTGACTCTGAATATTATAACCATTATTCTGCAGATGAGCCATTAGGTACTTGCTTTTCCGGTATAGCTAACACTGGGATAATTTTATTTTCATAACCAATATCAAAAAGCATTCCTTCCGACCTCTCTCCAAAGATTTCCTTAGAAGGAAGATTTATCACAAATAAGGCTTGCTTGCCTTGAATTTCTTTAGGGTTTTTTCTTTCCTTTTTAATACCTGCAATGATCGTTCTCTTATGATCTCCGAAGTTGATCACTAATTTCATCAGATTATTGGACCTTGGAATATCCAACACTTCATCAATTTCTCCAACTCGAATATCAATCTTGGCAAAATCTTCGATGCTAATCTCATCTTTAATTGGTTTTAAAATAAATTTTCCCATGATATTTCCTTTCCTATTTTATAAGCTTCTACTGCGGTTTGGAAAATAATCAGGAAAGAGATAAAAATTTTAGTATTGACCATAATTCCTGATATACTTGTCTGAAATAATCTTCATATCTGCATATGCACCACGATAACGTTCGGGTAACATGGATGCCATGCGAGCCATAATCTGATCGGTCATCTCCTGATAAATGTCCTTCGTTGTCTTTATCTCACTCGCAAGCATGAAGGGTTCTCCAACAACAAAAGTAACACGTGTTCGCTTTAACCGCTTTATATTGTGCCAAAAGTTTTCGGCTCCATAATGTGCGACAATCAATATTGGAACACGATTTTTCAGTGCAAGAAAAACCACTCCCTGTTGACCCTTGGCCAGCACCCCGTTGCCACTTCTTGTTCCTTCCGGAGCAATGCAGAGCATTTTTTTCTCTTCCAAAGCTTTTCCCGCCTCTTTAAATGTAGAGACCCCCGGGGTTTCTCTATTAACAAGAATGGCTCCCCATTCTTTTACCAATATCCTTAGGAACCAATTGTCCTGGTTTTCTATTTTTGAAATTCCACAGACTTTGCGGGGAAGTAGAAGCGTGTATATGAGCAGGACCTCGAGAAAATTGATATGGTTAATCACCAGAATCAAAGGTCCTTGACGGGGTATAGATTCCAGTTTATCTCCTTCAACTTTACAAAGTATTTTTAATAACAGTTTGATGATAAAGGTTATAAATCTACCAATTAATGTCATGATGACTTTCTTCTGGTGATTATTTGAAGTGCTGATGGAATTATTTGAACCTTCAGTACTGTGCCTGCAATACAGATAGTTTCTCCGTCAGCATGAGCAGTCATGTTTCCTGAAAGTGCTTTTAGGGAGATTTTTTCAGTAGAATCAGTAAATGTACCACGGTGCTTACTTTGTTCCCCTTTCATGTAGAGCATCATAGCCTTGAGCAAAGAAATTCTCGTCCCCTGTTGTGTTAAGGCAAGATTGAGCAGACCATCACTCATATCTCCATCAGGAGCCATAAAGAAGGCTCCTCCCATCCGTTTCCCATTCATGATAGAAATAAGAGCCGGAGTAAGTATCTGCTTTCTATCTTTGTAAGATATTTCGATTGTTGGCGCTTTAGGGAGCATTACCAATGTTTTAAGCGCTGCAATGATATATGAAGCCGCTCCATGAAAATGCTTCATTTTTGCTGCCTCCAGCCCGATAATTGCATCAAAACCGATACCAACACCGTTTCCAAAGTATCGACCCTTAGGAAAGTCACCTCCGGTAATAAGTCCAACGTCTATTGGATAAAAATTCCCGTCAAGAAGAAGGCGCATGCTCTCTGTAAGATCGTGTGGAATTCCTACTCCAAAGGTAAAGTCATTTCCACGACCAATGGGTAAGACACC
The DNA here is from genome assembly GCA_035648095.1 of Atribacterota bacterium. GTDB lineage: Bacteria > Atribacterota > Phoenicimicrobiia > Phoenicimicrobiales > Phoenicimicrobiaceae > Sediminicultor. The sequence continues at coordinate 3,084 of DASRME010000305.1, forward strand.
AAACTGTAAACGATTTTGATGGATTGATGATGATTCAGGTTCTCGGGAATTAGCCATAAGTCCGTTTATTACCTCGTTAGAGGTACCATCCCCGCCGGCGGCTACGATGACGTGATCAGGGATTTGAGCACTCAATGCTGCTATGGAAGTAGCATGACCGATTACTTCTGTAAGAACAATTTTGAAATCTGTTGCATTTTTTGAAAAGAACTCTTTTATTAATGGAATTTTTTTCTTCGCATTCCCCTGATCGGCAATTGGATTGAGTATGATCGTAAAATATCTCTTCATATTTACTCCTAATCGAAAGTTGTGCCTAATATGACAAAGATGAATGTTGTTATGAGCTCAATAAACCAGTAACTTTCCCTAACTTTTATAGGCTTTCTTATAACTAAAGCTCACGATATCTTTTTAGATTATTATTTTTAATATTAAGTTGCCTAAATTATAGATTAGACCTTTAACAGAGTCAAATGAATTGGGATAAAAAAATTCAGTTTTGATAAATTCGATCTTTTTTTAATTATTGGACCAAATCATTATTCTTGACAGTTCATTATATTATTTTACCAACAATAAAGATTCAATCCTATTTTCTCCTATTGCACTAACTTAGAGCTTGCTTTAATACCGGATAAAAATCCTTTTCATCCTCAATGATGAGGATTTGTTCTTTTTTCGCTTCCTCTTTTTGGCTTTCGGTACAATAACCCCACCCGGCTAAAAAAACGTGAACCCCCAGGACATCAGTTCCTATAAGATAGCTTAGCTGGTCATCAATAAAATAAATCTCATTTAATTTGGCACCATATTTTTTAGCGATGGCCTGCATATGCTCTGCTTTATGCTTGCCAAAGTTTTTATCAAAAATATCTTCAATGTCCACCTTACAACCAAGATATTCCGGTTGAAAGCCACGATGAATGGCTTCTCTACGATTGGAGGTAGCAATGACAACTTTTTGACCTTCCTTTGTAAATCTCTGAATCCCCTTGACGACTTCCTTGAAAACAGGTGACAGAAAAAACCATTTTTTAAAACTCTTTTTCTGCCATTTTTCTTTTTCTTCAAAAAATAATTCTCGAAAAAATTGATAATCGAATTGGAACTGGTTACGATAAGCAATAAATTCCTGTTGGTCATTAATCTGAACCTGCTCTTCTAAAATTTTAATAATAGCGAAAAAATCACCCGATAGTTCAATATAAGACCTTAAGCGGTGGTAATCATCCATTTCTTTTTTATATTGTCTTTTCATTTCTTCCCAATTCTCAAAAGTAAATAATTCCCCACCAAAATTTCTTTTTACTTCCGAACCAAAATATTGACAATAGGCATTATGACTTACAAATAAAGATTTTAAAGCACTGTCGCTAATGACACCGTCAAAATCCACTGCTAATATTTTCATTTTTAATTCTTCCTAGCTTTTGAATTAATTTGTGTCGTGCTGTTAAACAAATTATTAAAATTATACTATTTCCTTACTGGGTCGTACAATGGGAATTGTGTGTTTTTGACCCAGGTATACGATGAGATTTCCAAATTATGCAGAGTATACAGAGGATGTAAATCTTCATATTTGTCATACTGGATTTTCTTAAAATATAATAAAAGTGCAATAAATGATTGTCTCCTATTACGTTGTAATCATTGAAGAAGACATTGGAAACCTGTACTTATCAGACCCCTTATGAAAAGTTATAAAAAGTTATCGAATGATTGAGCTGGTACAGTTGCCCCATGATATTGCGTGTTTTTAAAATCATTTTTGTTCAGCAATATCTTTTATTCTATTAAATGGCTGAGGGTATCTTCCATTCTTAAAAATTAAAGCCCTAAACCGCAAAACGGCCAGGGCTTTAATTAAAGGATTTCTTTGATTTTTAGTAATAAGATAAACTAATTATATAATTTTTTATAGAGTTCGTTAATTTATTACTCACTTAAAGAGTTAACCTAGAGTTTTTATATAGGAAGTTTATTGATATCACTATTTAGCATTTTAGTCTTCGTCTTTATCCTTTCCCTTTCCTTTTCCTTTTCCTTTATCTTTTCCTTTATCTTTTCCTTTATCTTGTCCTTTTCCGCCACAGCAAGGCATTAAAATCACCTCACTTTCTAAAAAATATTTAACAAGAGCAAAACAATCACCTAGCTTAATCGACCATCTATGGTAAAATATATACAATAAAAAAAACTTTTTGTCAATATCTAATTTAAATTTTCAATTTAAATCTTCAATTAATGTTCTTTGGGTTAAATCTTTATTTTTAACAGTGAGTTAAATTATATGTCAAGAATAAAAATTTAATCCCATATCCTTTCTTCTATGTCGGTATCATTAAAGGTATGGGTAGAATTTACTAACAAGCCAGTATAGATACTTATACTGGCTTCGGTTTTGCTAAAATCTATCTGGACGAGAAGGCAATAAGTACTAAAAATTTCGTAAAGACTCGGACATTGTCAGTATATAAAGTATTGAACATACCTCTTGAGTTGTAAGATGATTTGGATCAGTTTATCTATTATTATAATTTTAAAAGAATAAATCAGGACTACGGCTTAAAGGATAATATTTCTTATCGGAAACTTAGATTCTAAGCGAAAATATGCTTTACCTGAACCTTGATAGGTAGTATTATTCTCTAAAGGAAAGAGGAATAAAGAAGAGGTTAGGCAACTTTTTAAATAATAGTAAGCGAGGGAAACAAAAAAATAGCTTGTTCCCTTTTTTAAATCAGCAAAAAGAGTTAATAAAATTTTAATTTTCATTTTATAAAAACTTAATTTTCGCTTTATAAAAATTTTAAATTGTAATATTAATATAGATCAGAATAAAAGATTATATCTTTAAATTTATTTTGTATCAGGAGGTAAGTTATGAAGAAAAAACTGGTTACTCTTGTATTTCTGTTATTTGGTATTATAGTGATAGGGAATATTCAGATTACTGCTCAGGAAAATATAAAGCTGGATCTTCCTCAAGCTATAGAAATGGCATTAACCAATAATCTTGAATTCCAGAAAGCCAGTTATCAGTTGGAAAATACAGAAATCGATGCCAAAAAAAATGAAGCTGAAAATCGGTTAACTCAATCCAATTTATTACAAAGACAAAATGAATTATTACTTAACCAGGGAAAAGAGCAATACCAGCAGAAAAAAGAAGATCTGATCCTTCAAGTCGTTGATGAATATCTCCAATTGAAATTAGCTCAAAAAGACTTGCAAGTCAAAGAAAAAACCTCAGTAATGGAAAAAAATACTCTGGAAAATATAAAAGTTCAGGCCAAAGCCGGATATAAAGT
>DASRME010000306.1:0-3290 GCA_035648095.1 Atribacterota bacterium
GTGCAGTGAAAAGTAATGAGTAATGAGTAATGTGTAATAGGAAAAGAGTTAACTGGTTAGTTGGTTACCTGGTTAACTAGTTGGTATTATAGTTATCCAGTTACCCGGTTACCCAGTTTACCAGTTAGTAAGTTTCGAGTATCGTGTAAAAAAAAAGAAGTTGCAAGTTGCAAGGTGCAAGTTGTAAGTAGGGGCGTATTGTATACGCCTTTGCAATAATTGGTGAATCGGCGAATTGGTCAATTAAAAAAGGAGTGTGATAGATAGTGAATAAAGATATAGATAACCATGGGGAAATTCTTTTGGAAGCTCTCCCTTATATTAAAAAATTCTGGAATAAGATAGTGGTTATAAAATACGGTGGCAGTGCCATGAAGAATAAAACATTAGAAAAACAAATTATAAAAGACATTATTCTTCTGAAATATGTGGGGATGAAGCCGGTGATTATTCATGGCGGAGGACCGGAGATCTCTATAGAAATGGAAAAGAGGAACATGATTCCCCAATTTCTTAATGGATTAAGAGTAACCGATGAAGAGACGATGGAGATAACTGAAATGGTTTTAATCGGTAAGATTAATACTCGTTTGGTAGCGGAGATTAATCTTTATATTTCCGAAGGTCCGGGAAATGGAGTAAAGGGTATCGGCCTGAGTGGGGAAGATGCACAGCTTTTAACGGTTAAGAAACACCGAGTCCCGGAGTTGGGATTGGTAGGAGAAGTGGAAAAAATTAATCCCGAAATATTAACAATTTTAATGGAAAAAAATTATATCCCGGTAATTGCTACGGTTGGAGTGGATAAAGAAGGGATAAGATACAACATTAATGCTGATACTGTAGCAGGTCAGATAGCCATTTCTCTACAAGCAGAGAAGTTGATATATTTGAGCGATGTAGATGGGATATTCAAGGATTTTAAAGACCCAACTTCCTTGATTAGCAGTTTATCCATTAATCAAGCTAAGGAATTAATTAAATCTGGACAGATTCAAAAGGGGATGATTCCCAAAGTAGATTCAGCGGTTCAAGCTTTAGAGGGGGGAGTCAATAAAGTGCATTTCTTAAATGGTAACCATGCTCATTCTATTTTGTTAGAATTATTTACCGATAGTGGCATAGGAACAGAAATTATTTGCTGATGAGCATACTTTAAATAAAATCGGAGTAGTTGATCATCCATATATATTAAATAAGGAGGAACAAAGTTTATGAAAACAAAAGAATTAATAGAAAAAGAAAAAAAATATTTATTTCAGACTTATAGCAGGCCAGCTATGGTATTAGACAAAGGTGAGGGAATGAAGGTATGGGACCTGGAAGGAAAGCAATACTACGATTTTATCGGTGGTATAGCAGTAAATGCCCTGGGATACAGCCATCCCATGTTAGTTCAGGCCATGAAGAAACAGGCAGAAAAATTAATTCATTGTTCTAATCTTTTTTATAGTGAACCACAGATAATTTTAGCTCAGATGTTGGTAGAGCTTTCTTATGGGGATAAAGTATTTTTTGGTAATAGTGGAGCAGAAGTAAATGAAGGCGCAATTAAATTAGCAGTTAAATATTTTAAGGAGCAAAACAAAGATAAACATAAAATAATTTATATGAAAAATTCTTTTCACGGTAGGACGATTGCTACCTTGGCTGCTACCGGTCAATATAAATATCAGAAAGATTATCTTCCTCTTTTACCTAAATTTAAGGAGGCGATATTTAATGACCTTGAATCAGTAAAGGCAGCAGTTGATGAAGAAGTAGCGGCAGTACTTGTTGAGCCCATTCAAGGAGAAGGTGGTATAAAAATTGCTACTCAGGAATTTATAAAGGGATTAAGAGAACTATGTAATAAGGAAGGAATATTGCTTATCTTTGATGAGATCCAGTGCGGATTGGGTCGAACCGGTAAGATGTTTGCTTACCAACATTATGGTGTCGAACCGGATATTTTAACTATTGCCAAATCTTTGGGGGGAGGGATACCTATCGGAGCATTAATTGCCAAAGATAATATAGCTTCTTCTTTTAAACCCGGTGATCACGGTACCACTTTTGGTGGTAATCCTGTGGCCTGTGCAGTGGCAATAGCTTTTTTAAAAGTTTTAGAAGAAGAAGGTTTAGTTGGGAAGTGTCAGGAAAAGGGAGAATATTTTAAAGACAAATTAAAAGATCTTAAAGAAAAGTATCCAGAGAAGATAGAAGAAGTAAGAGGTTTAGGCCTGATGGTGGGGATGGAATTAAAAGAAGAAGGCCAGGATATAGTAAAGAAATGCCTGGAAGAAGGAGTATTAATTAATTGTGCTGCTAAAAAAGTTTTACGTTTTCTCCCTCCGTTAATTGTAAAAGAAGAAGAGATAGATTATTTAATAGATATTTTAGATAAAGTATTTCAAGAGTAAACTTTTGTGCTTGGCACAAAAGTTTACCTAATTATATTAAAGGATATAAATTTCTGTTTTTAAAAAAATATAACAAAAAAAATAAAAAAGGAGTATTGGAAAATGAAAAAAATGAAAAAAGTAGTATTGGCTTATTCTGGGGGGTTGGATACCTCCGTAGCCATAAAATGGTTAAAGGAAAATTATTGTGATGAAGTCATTACGGTGGCAGTTGACGTAGGACAAAATATTGATTTAGAATTTGTAAAAGAAAAAGCGCTTAAAATTGGAGCGAGTAAATCTTATGTTATTGATGCCAAAGAAGAATTTGCCAAGGAATATGTTCTGCTCGGGCTGCAAGCAGGCGCGGTTTATGAATCAAATTATCCTTTAGCCACAGCTTATTCTCGACCATTAATCTCTAAAATTATGGTTGAGATTGCCGAAAAAGAACAAGCGGAAGCTATTGTTCATGGCTGTACTGGCAAAGGTAATGATCAGGTAAGATTTGAAGTGTCTATCGCCGCGTTAAATCCTAACTTACAAGTCATTGCCCCGGCAAGGGAATGGGGATTTACCCGTGAAGAAGAAATTGAATATGCCAAGAAATATAATATTCCTGTTCCCGTAGATATGGAAAATCCATACAGTGTAGATCAGAATTTATGGGGAAGATCAATTGAATGCGGCGTATTGGAAGATCCCTGGGTAGAGCCTCCAGAAAAAGGAGTTTACGAATGGACGGTAAGTCCGGAGAAGGCTCCTGACAAACCAACTTATCTGGAGATATATTTTGAAAAGGGAGTACCGCAGAGTATAAATGGAGAGAAGATGTCTCTGGTGAATTTAATTTTGAGTTTAAATAAAATTGGAGGAGAAAATGGAGTAGGCAGAGTAGATATGGTAGAG
>DASRME010000307.1:0-3685 GCA_035648095.1 Atribacterota bacterium
GAATAGGAGTGGGGAGTGTACTCATTGATAAATACTAGAAAATAACTAATTAAACATTGTTTATTACACTTATAGGAACGTTAGCTAAATCCTTTAATTTATAGATGTTTCGCAATTCTTCTGTAATTTCACCCCAACAAAAAGTTCCAAACCTTTCCAATAGGGGGAGCCAGACCATTCCCAGCCCTTTGGCATTTTACTGAAGGGCTTTTTTTATATCAGAATTTATTTTAAAAGAATAGTGAAAGCAGTTACTGGGAAAAAATTGCCCAGCTTATTAGTAGAAGAAGGTGAAAAGTTTGCCCGTTCTAGTAAAGCGATTAATATTGATTAAATATTATTTAGAAATATTTTTTAAATGAAAATCAATAAAGTCTTTATTTATCAAGTCTTTCACCGAATGTATTTTAAAAAATAAATATTCTTACATTAAACTTTAATAAGTTGGCATAATAATTGCTACTATTAATAATTAGAATAAATAAGCGATACAATTTATTTTTTTAAAATTTTATTACTATTAATATAGTAGATTATATAGTCTATAAAATATTTTTCTAAAGTTATTCATAATATATAAGCGCTATTTGCTTTATTAAAGAAGGAGGTGGTTGGAGTTAATTATCATGTGATTTGATAAGCCTGCAATAAGGTGTTCTGAAAATAATAAAAAAATTAATTACATAGAGGGGTAAGTTAAAATTGAAAGGAAGATTTATTATTCTTACAATGATTACTAGCATTGCCTTGCTGATCTGTGTTAGTAGTGTACTTGCATAATCTTTGAGCTTGGAAGAAAAATTAATTTATAAGATATGTAAGTATGAGATCGATGTACAGTGGAAACCGTTGAACTTGATGGAACTTTGTACCTTAACGAACGGCTTTTGCTTGATACCACTAGGGGTCTCACTTAAAATTACTCGTAAATTCTAATCTATAAGTGAAGTCAATAGTGGTACAGAATATATAGCTAACACAATATATAATTAGCAATTTAATGGAAAGAATCTACCTTTTGAAACTACTACAATACTAACAGCTTTTCTTATCAAGTAAGGTAAAGAACCAACCTTAAGCTAAAGACAAGATTTCATATAACTGTAAATGCAAATGGTGAGTTAACAGCATATGTTGAAGTATTTGAATTTGAATGCATTAATGATCAGCTATAAAAATTCTAAAAAGTTAACTGACGTATGTAATATTCTCACATTTAAGTTTATCATATCACATGATAATTTACTCGAGCTGAACGTTCTGAGCCTACCCAATAGAGGAAGTCATGACATTTCAAATTGAAAAATAAATATTCTAAATTAATACTTTATTAATTGGCGCAATAATTGCCTCTGTTAGCAGATAGAATATAAAAATAGGTAGGAGGTGAATTTAGGGAAATGACGGAAAAAAGAGTAAAGAATAATCCTTCTTTAAAAAAAGAGATTTTGTTGGAAACGGAAGCATTATTTTTAGAATACAGAACTAAACTGGAAAATATTAGGGCAAAATTGCAAGAAATTGCTGATTTTCAGATAGAATTAAAGGTTAAAAAGATATGAAAAAGATGATTTAAAAGAATTACGGAAAATTGCTCAGCAAATAAAAAGTCAAAATATTAATTAATATTTTAAATTTATACAAATATAAAATTTACTGTTAAGAAGGAAGGCTTGGTAATGGGGAAAAAGAAAATACTCGAGGAATTAGTTAAAGAAGGTAAAGAGCATGACTACTCGAAAGCTAAATCAGATTTTGAAATAGAATTGGCGAAACAATTAGAATTAGATGGTCCCGTAAAAATGTACTTAAAAGAAATAGGGCAGATAAGGTTATTAAGTGGCAAGCAAGAGGTAGAATTAGCCAAAAGGATACAAAAAGGAGATCACGAAGCCAAGAAAAGATTGGTTGAGTCAAATTTAAGATTGGTAGTAAGTATTGCCAAAAGGTATGTAGGAAAAGGAATGTTATTCTTAGATCTTATCCAGGAAGGTAATATGGGTTTAATCAGGACAGTAGAGAAGTTTGACTACAAAAAGAGATATAAAATTAGTACCTACGCTACCTGGTGGATAAGACAGGCAATAACTAGAGCTATAGCCGATCAAGCCAGAACTATTCGCGTTCCAGTGCATATGGTAGAGACTATTAACAAATTAATCAGAGTGTCACGTCATCTTTTACAGAAATTAGGTCGAGAACCGACCGTTAAGGAAATAGCCGAAAATATGGAAATTACTGAAGATAAAGTAAGGGAGATATTAAAAACTGCCCAAGAGCCTGTTTCCCTAGAAACTCCCATCGGGAAAGAAAAAGACAGTCATTTAGGAGATTTCATAGAAGATAAGGATTCATCAACCCCTCCTAAAATTGCGACTTATACTCTTTTAAAAGAGCAATTAGACAATGTCTTAGAGACTTTGACTTACCGGGAGAAGAGGGTATTGGAATTGAGATTTGGCATTGCTACCGGTTATCCCCATACTTTAGAAGAAGTTGGAAAAGAATTTGGAGTAACCAGAGAAAGAATTCGTCAAATTGAAGCCAAAGCATTAAGAAAATTAAGACATCCTAGTAGAAGTAAAAAATTAGAAGACTATTTAGAATAAAAATTAGAAGACTATTTTTAAAATTATCAATATAAATCAAAAAATATTCTTTATTTAATTAAAAAATATTGAATGAACATATTTTTTTAAGTATAATTATATGGGAATGTTCCTCGGTAACTCAACGGTGGAGCATCCGGCTGTTTTTGGAGAATAGATATCCCTTTGTATTTGTCTACACTCTGGTTTTTTCTATCTTTTCCAGATTGGCAGTCCTTCGTAATTGTTATTATCCTTACAGTGTTTGTTTGTCTTTATAGAAGTCGAGTAGCCAGTATTCTTCTTCTTATTGTCTATATTCTTGACAGATTTATCTACATATCTACGATCTTTTTTCCCCAAAAATCCCTTACACTTATCCAATAATCTGGCTTTTTTCACTCTAATTTGGGGATTAATTTTTATTCAAGCAATCAGGGCAATGTTTGTGTATCGCCACCTTAATAAATAACAATCAGTTAACCCTGAAAACGATTGTAAATAACAAATACACCCAAGCTTATAACACTTATTCATTGCTTATAACAAAGTTGCGAAACTCGTCCTGTCTAGGGACCAAATAATAGTTATTTTTTATTACTTTATTAAAAACTAACTGATTTAATTTGATATTCTCTATTAAGATATCCCTCTTAAAAGTTCTGAACGCGCCCAATAGGGGGAGCTCGTCAATTCCCAGCCCTTTGGCATTTGCTGAAGGGCTTTTTATTTTTTAAAATATTTTTATAAAAAAGAAGGATTTTTAAAACCTCATGTCGTATACTTAACATAGAATAAGTGAAACATTTTACTTCAATAAATATTTTAAAAAGAGAGATTTATTTTATAAGTAGATGTGATATAATTAATTTGTAAATGATTTGTATATTTTAAAAACGTATATAATTTATTCTGTGTGAAGGTAACAGGAGAGACCTTTTCTTTATAAAAAAGAAAAGGAGCCGAAGAGGTAAGATACCAAAAGTATCCAAACTTTCAGGCAAAAGGACTGTTACCGGACAGAACTCTGGAGAGCTTTATGCAAAAAGCACCGAAGGGGCAATTTCTAATTTTTAGGAAATTCCTTACAGAGTTTA
>DASRME010000308.1:0-2710 GCA_035648095.1 Atribacterota bacterium
GTGAATAAACTTAGCGTGGAGCGTATAGCGTATAGTAATTTATTTTCTGTATTCTCTCTTCTTCTCTTCCAACTCCACGCTCTACGCTAAACGCTGCCCGCTATATTTTGAGATACGAATGAATAGTATGTTATTATTGTAAAAATATGTTAAAATTATTTTGAATCTAATTTTGATAAGGAGGAAAATAAAAATGAAAGCAGAAAAAATTTGGATGGACGGGAAGATGGTCGATTGGGATAAGGCTCAGGTTCATGTGTGTACTCATGCCCTTCATTATGGAAGTGGAGTATTTGAAGGTATAAGAGCTTACGAGACCGAGAGTGGAACAGCAGTTTTTAGATTAAAAGAACATATTGAACGATTATTTAATTCGGCAAAAATTTTTAAAATGGATATTCCCTATACTAAAGAAGAATTCAGACAGGCAGTCAAAGCTACTATTAGTGTAAATAAACTTAAAAGTGGTTATATCCGGCCTTTAGTCTATCGTGGTTTTGAACAATTAGGATTAAATCCATTCAAATGTCCGGTTAATTGTACTATTGCTGTTTGGGAATGGGGTGCTTATTTAGGTGAGGAAGCTTTAGCAAAAGGGATTAAAACTAAGATTTCGAGTTATGCTAGAAGTTATATAAATTCAACCTCCCAAAAAGCCAAAATTTGCGGAAATTATGTTAATTCTATCTTTGCTAAAATGGAAGCAATTGAGGCAGGAGCCGATGAGGCGATATTATTAGATACGAACGGTTATATAACCGAGGGTTCCGGAGAGAACGTATTTTGGGTTAGGAATGGCGTAATTTATACTACTCCAACTGCTACAGTTCTGGAAGGAATTACCCGTGATTCCGTAATTAAAATTGCAAGAGATATGGGCTACCAGATTCAAGAGAAATATATCTGTCGAGATGAGCTTTATATATCAGATGAGGTGTTTTTTTCTGGCACAGCTGCTGAAGTTACTCCTATTAGAGAAATTGATAATTATCAGATCGGTGAAGGTAATCGTGGACCTGTAACTGAAAATATTCAAAAGAAGTTCTTCGATATTGCTAAAGGGAAGGAAGATAAATACTTAAGTTGGCTCGATTATATTTAAAAAAAAGGTGACTAAAACCTATAAACAGAAAGGAAAGAAAAAGATGGGTATTTCAAAAAGAGTAAAAAATATAAATCCATCCCAGACTTTGGCTATTACTGCACAAGCTCTTGAGATGAAACGGAAAGGGAAGAAAGTAATCAGTTTTGCTGCAGGTGAACCTGACTTTGTTACACCGGAAAATATTAGAGAAAAAGCTATTTCTGCTATAGCAGAAGGTTTTACTCATTACACTACAAGTTCAGGAATAATTGAGCTTAAGGAAGCAATATTAGAAAAACTTAAGAAAGATAATAAAATAGACTACAAAACTACAGAGATAATTGTGTCTACCGGAGCAAAGCAATGCCTTTTCAATACAATTTTAACTATTTGCGATCCAGGTGATGAGGTATTGTTGCCTGCTCCTTGCTGGGTTAGTTATACAGAACAGATTAAATTTGCGGGAGCAGTTCCCATCTTTATCAATACTAATCAGGAGGAAGGTTTTAAATTATCTGCTGTTAAAGTTGAAGAAAAGATTACTCCTCGAACCAAATTACTTATTTTAAACAGCCCCCATAATCCTACTGGCGCTGTTTACGAACACGAGGAGTTGAAAAAGATAGCACAGCTACTCTTAAAATATAATATCTATTGTATATCTGATGAAATATACGAAAAATTAGTTTATGATAATGCAAAACATTTAAGCATAGCTTCCTTAAGCGAGGAAATAAAAGACAAAGTTATTACTATAAATGGTGTATCCAAATCTTATGCCATGACTGGCTGGAGAATTGGTTATGCTGCAGGTCCAGAGGAGATTATCAAAGGAATGTCTAAAATTCAAGGACACAGTACATCTAATCCTAATTCTATCGCTCAAAAAGCCAGTGTAGAGGCCTTAACCGGTCAACAAGATACTATCGAAGAGATGAAAAAAGCATTCGATAAGCGAAGGAAATATATGGTAAAAAGATTAAACAATATGGAAGGAATTTTCTGCCTAGTGCCAGCTGGGGCTTTTTATGCCTTTCCTAATGTTAGTAAAATATTAGAAAGAGGCATAGAATATAATGGTAAGAAGATTAGTAATTCATTTGATATCTCTGATTTTATTTTAAAGGAAGCGGAAGTTGCTTTAATTCCGGGTAGCGCATTTGAAGCAGAAGGATATCTAAGGTTGTCTTATGCTACTTCTATGGAAGATATTAAAGAAGGTTTGGATAGGATAGAAAATATTTTAAGATATTAGAATGTAGAGCACGATTTATTTTATCTAAAGGTGCCAAAAGATAAAAAAAGTAAAGTTAGATTTCTATTTCCATGGGAATAATAGAGGTAGGGTGCAGGAAACAATAAGCTATAGATAATATGAAATATAATAACTGTAGGGGCGTATTACATATGCCTAAAGAAAATTACCAAAATAAGCCGAATCGGATAAAATGAACCCTACAAAAAATTGAAGAGGGAATAAACTCCCAATATAGGCTTATGAAAGAAAAGCGCTTTGTAGTTTATAGATTACAAAAATTAGCAATTTTGCTCAGGATTTTAGGTTTAGATGTCTTGTACTTTCAAAATGAGGATTATATATCAGTTATCAATCTAACCAAAAGAGAG
>DASRME010000309.1:0-2774 GCA_035648095.1 Atribacterota bacterium
CGAAAGTCTTTGTTAATCTTACCCGCGCGATCATTAAGCAATCACCGGAATACTCGGAGGAGTCTCTGTTAACTCGGGGTTATGAGACCGAATTGCATCGACATTATAATCGCCAAGGGTATTGGGTAGATGAACCGATTGCTAAGAAGCATTCCCGTTAAAACAAGTACGGAAGGAAAAAAGGGTCAGGTCTTGAAATGACACATTTTCCATTAATACTTGCTTGTTGTTAAAAAAATGTGTCATTTCAAGACCTGACCCCCAAAGTTCTCCCTATTCTTTTTTCTTTTTCGAATCATCAATAATTTCGGCATCAACAATGATTTCCGCCTGATTTTCTTCTCTTGATTGAGTTGTCTGTTTATCTGATGATTTGTCTTCTACCGATTCTAATGGGATGATAATCCAGGCAATAATATAGGCAATAATACCTCCCCCTCCGAAGAAGATAGTTAATACTGCTAAAAGTCGGATAATATTAGAGTCAACATTAAAATATTCAGCAATTCCACCGCATACTCCGGCAATTTTTGTATCTTTTCGAGAGCGATACAATTTTTTCATATTTATTTACCTCCAAATAATTATATTAGTAAATATTAAAATGAATATTCCTTAAAAAGATATTCGTTTATAATCAATTGTTCTTTTCTCAGGATAAAGATTTCCGAGAAATAATAAATAATAGGGATCAGATACTGTCTTGCAATATCACGATAATGATTATTTTATTTTCTGGGAAAGGTTATTTTATACTAAGTGATTCCTATTCCTGCCCCCATTAGAATTTCTTTGATCTTTTCCTGTTCCTCAAGTTTGGTTGGCAAAAGAGGCGACCTGACCTCTCCCCCTTTATAACCAAGTAAGTTCATAGCATATTTCAGACCGCTGATACCATATCTGGCTGTGATAGCATGATTTACCGGTATCATACAAAGTTGTAATTCCCGGGCTTCATTTATTTTGCCATCTTGTACTAGTTGATAGATTTCGACACACTTTTCGGGAAGAATATTGGCCAGAGCAAGTATCCCTCCTTTACAACCAAGGGTGAGTGCTCCAAACAAAGCACCTGCTGTTCCGACCAGAACGTTAAAATCAGGATTGACCTGATTAAGATATTGGCCGAGTTGATTAACATTGCCACTACTGTCTTTAATGCCAATAATATTGGGATGCTTTGAGAGTGCTGATAAGGATTCTACGCTTAGATTAACTCCGGTAAATTTAGGGACGTTGTAGAGTAAAATGGGTATTTCAGACTGTTCAGCAACAGTAGCATAATATTTTATTAATGCTTCGTCATTCATTTTATTGCCATAATAGAAAGGTGTGATAATGAGTGCGGCATGGGCACCTATCTTTGCCATTCTATTGGTTAGATGAATGGTTTCCCGAGTTGATTCGCAACCGGAACCAACAATAATTAACATGTTTTTGGAAGCAGATTGGATAGTCGTTTTCACAACATCAATTTTTTCTTCTTCCGAAAGATAAACATTCTCCCCATTAGATCCCAAAACAATGAGCCCTTTAATGCCACTTTTGCTTAATTTTTCCACATTTTCAGCTAAATAGTGATGGGCTACATCTTCTTTTAGAAAAGGTGTAACAATAGGTGGATAAATGCCCGCTAAGTTCATTGTTTTCAAGATAGACCTCCTTTTACTTAATTAAAAAATAAAATTCATAAAATGAGCAACTTTTTATTTATTATAATGGATAGATTAAGTTTGGCAAACTTTTTTCAATAATATTCACATTTTTTAGTAAAGAATAGGGTTAAATCTTTATTCTTGACAGCCAACCCTTTTTAAGCTGCTCTTTACTCATAGCTAGAGAATTAAGAATCAAATATAAAAATGCCTTATATCATGTTACCTCTCGTGGAAACGAAAGAAGAAATATATTTGAAAATGACCATGATCGGGATTTTTTCATTAAAACTTTAAAAGAATCCTTAAACATCTATCAGGTTATTCTCTACAGTTATGTACTCATGTCCAATCATTTTCACTTTCTTGTAGAAACTCCCCTTACCAACATCAACCAATTTATGAGGCAATTCAATATTACCCATACCTCTTATTATAATAGAAAATATAAGAGGGTTGGCCATTTAACCCGGTAAGAGTGGTAAAGATGGAGAAGGTTCCCCTAAAATAGATACCTTCTATCCAGAAGATTCATTGCTATTGTACAAAAAATAAAGCCATTGAAATCGCCTTTGACCCCAGATTATCTTCGAGAAAAGCTTCTCAAAATCTAGACGTTATATATCATTCATGTTAAGATAATTTATTAGTCTATATAGGAAGGTGTAAACATGAAAAAGATACTGGGGGTTATTGGAAGTCCTCGAAAAAATGGGAATACACATATACTGGTTTCAAGAATCCTGGAAGGAGCAAACAGTGAAGGCATGTCAACAGATGCTATTTTTCTTAGCGATTTAAGTATAAAAGAATGCGATGGTTGCCATGTTTGCTGGAAGAGTGAAAAATGTGTAAAAAAGGATGATATGAGTAATCTTTATCAGAAGATTATAGAAAGTGATGTTATCGTATTTGGAACACCAGTATATTGGTATGGGCCAACGGCTTTGATGAAAGGATTTATCGATCGTTTCGTCTATTTCAATGGTCCTAAAAATAGAAAAAAGATAAAGGATAAATTGGCGGTTATAGTAGTTCCTTTTGAAGAAGAGGATGATAAAACTGTTGCTCCGGTAGTATCATTTTTTGAACAAAGCTTAAACTTTTTAAGCGTGAAAT
>DASRME010000310.1:0-3667 GCA_035648095.1 Atribacterota bacterium
CAATAACAAAATGAGCATTTGTTTCTTTAATCACTTTTGGTATCGTCTTCATCAGCACTTCAATACTTTTATCTTTATCAATTCTACCCAGATAAAGCACGATCGGATTCATAGGCAAGTGAAATTTTAATCTAATGGAAATTGGTGAAGAGTAAGAAAAAAAACGCGCCAAATCCACGCCGTTAGATACTGCAGTTATTGGTGTTTTTATGCCCCATTTAGAGAGCTCTTGTTTTACTGTCTCGGCCGGACAAATCACCTCGTCGCAAGAGTTATAAAATTTAACTAAATATGCAGTCAAAAATTTTTTAATTATTGGATGAATTGGTTTTAACCATCTTAAGTAAGAAATTACATAATCTAAACTGAAATGATTGGTAATAACCAAAGGAATTTTTTTTCTTTTGGCAATTGCTTTTAATGCTGAGCAAATTGAAGTCGGACCTTGAAGATGAATGACATCCGGCTTAATTTTCTCAACTGCTTTAGCAATATCTTTTTTTGACAAAGAAGCCACCCTAAAACCTTTGCGAAAAGGGTTTGGTATGGATTTGAGTCTTAATATTTGAAAATTTTTATATTTTTCCCAATCGGTTTTGTAGGTCTCACTTGGCGAAAAAACATATATTTCATGACCCAGTTTGGATAAATTTTCCGCTAAGAGCTCGGTATTAATCGCAACTCCGGAGATATTCGGAGTAAAAGATTCACTGCCAATTATTATTTTCATTTGCTAACTATAATATAAAACATTAAGCATTACAAGATATTTTAAAGACAGGACTACAAGGCTGTTAACTCCTGCGGTATAACTACAACTATCATCATTTAAATTTTTTTATTTCATTTCTTAATCTTATTAAATTAAACCTGGTCTTTATTAAGCATTCCCTTAATAATCTTTTTATCTCGATCTCATTGTTTATAAGCTCGAGCCTGTCTTCTAAATTTATCCCTTTAAATGCCAGATACTCTTTAAAGGATAGAAGGAGGACGACTAAATCTAATGCAGATTATATATATAGCTGAGCTTTAGCATGTATCAGCTCTGTATGTCATCTTCCCTCTTCCGAAAATCATGTTGGCTGTATTGTTCAAGAAGGCAGGATGTGAATGGTGGGTTAGTGTAAACTTTAGTGGGGTAGTTAGACGAATGGTGGTAGTAATTTTTATTTTTTATACTTTTGTAATATAATATATAAAAATAGTAATAGGGGGTTTTATATGGGGCTCCAATACATAAGAGAGATCTTGGGTTCAAGTTACAAATGCAACACTTAACTTTGGCACAATATACCAAAAGAAAGGAATTGCATATAAGCTATTTTCTCGGCTAAGCATTAGTGTAGAGAACTGGTTAAATATAATCGGAGCATATTCAGAGCACGGCGACAGGCCCTTATGCGGATTAATTGGCGATTTCCGAATAACTGGTGTTTTTGGCTAATCGTCTTTTTTTCATCGGCTAAAGCCATATAGACCAATCCCACTTTCTTCTTCTCGGTTGCGCCTCCCGGACCGGCAATACCTGTAATACTAATTCCTATATGACTATAGCAGTTTAGTCTGACTCCTTCGGCCATGAATTGGGCAACTTGTTGGCTGACTTCGCCATATTTTTTAATGACGTCCGGGGGTACTTTTAACAGGTCTTCTTTTATTTCAGCTTGATAACTTATCACTCCGCCTTGAAAATATTCAGAACTTCCCGGTATGCTGGTAATCATCTCTCCCAACATTCCTCCGGTGCAGGATTCAGCAACCGCTAATTTTAATTTCTTAGTTTTTAGTAAATTTCCCACTACTTCTTCGATGGTCTCTTCATCGCTTCCATAAATATAATTACCTAATAATTTGGTTAGTTGATTTATTGAAGATTGCAACAGTTTTTCTACTTCTTTTTCAGTGGGAGCCTGGGTGGTTACCTGTACCTGAATATCTTCCGGATGAGCATAGATACCAAAGGAATAATCTGTTTGCTTGTTGATATAATCGCGAATAAGTTCATTAACCGATGCCTCTCCAAGACCGGTAATCTTTAAGATTTTTGACTTTTTAATCATAGAAGGAGGATATTTTTCTTTTAGATAAGGGATGAGATTTTCTTCTATCAGGTTTTTCATTTCATAGGGGACACCGGGAAAAGAACATATCATTTTATTATCTTTTTCTAAAATCATGGCCGGAGCAGTGCCATATTGATTAATAATAATTTTGGCTCCTTCCGGAAGGTAGACTTGTTTGAGATTACATGGAGAAATTGTTTTATTAATTTTTTTAAAAAATATTTTTAAATTTTCTTCAGCTTCCGGATATTTTATTAGTTTAAGATTTAAGGCCCTGGCAATTGTTTCGTAGGTAATATCATCTTCCGTAGGTCCCAGCCCACCGGTGGTAATGATGAGGTCAGAACGTTGAAGGGCGAGTTTTAAAGTGGATAATAAAGATTCAGGATAGTCGCTAACAGCTGAAATATGCTCTAAATCAATCCCTGATTCAACTAATTTTTTAGCGATATAGTTAGCGTTCGTATCGGTAATCTGTCCTCTTAGTATTTCACTGCCAATACTGATAATTTCTGCTTTCATCAAAAAAGTATTCCTTTTTTTAGTTCAGATTTTTATTTTGTCATATTATAATATATATTTAGAATAAATGACATCATTTTAAAAAAATATTTAAAAATAGTTGAATAATCAGTCTTTGTATATTATAATTGCCTGTAATTTTTTAAAAAAAATGTTAAAATAAAAGTAAAAAGAAAGGAGGGAGAAAAAAGCATGGAAATAATAATGGACGCACTTAATAGGGTGATGGATTCCAACATTTATATTGGGGCAGCAATTATTTTTTTCTCGAGAGTTATTGATGTATCTATGGGTACTTTTAGAGTTCAGATGATAGTAAGAAGAAAAAAGCTTATTGCCGGCGTGCTCGGGTTTTTTGAAGTTTTAATTTTTATTCTGATAGTAAGTAAGGTAATCCAGAATATTGGGAATTTGCTTAATGTCTTTGCCTATTGTGGAGGTTTTGCCACCGGAAATGTCGTTGGAATATATATATCTGAAAAGATCTCTAAAGAGATAGTTTCTGTTGGTATTATCTCCAGAAGCAAATGGCAGGAGATTGAAAATAGTCTTCGGGACGAGGGATTCGGAGTTACCCGAAATATAGGATACGGTAAAGACGGAGAAGTTCAGATGCTCAGGGTAATATGTGAAAGAAATTATTTTCCCAAAGTAAGGGAGATCTCTTTAGAGTATGACCGAAAAGCCTTTATTACTTCCTACCTTATAGCCGGTAAATCTGGCGGACGTATGTATGGCGTAAAGGCCAAGCTTTAATCATTGTTCCAAAGGGCTTTTAAATGTCTGGGTTTATCGATATCCAGAGCGATTTCAGGAGGAGAGAGGATAGCTTTCCCTTTATAACCTCCTAATAATTCAGGAATTTTCTTTTCCAGGTCCTGGATAGATAGATATTTTCTTAAATATTTCGCGGTTATTCGAGCTCCTAAGATCCGGGTTATTTTTAGAGGATGTTTTCTGAAGTAGATAAAATCGTTGATTGTTTCTGCACAATCAACGATAATCCGAGGATTTATTAGAATAATATTCCCTCCGGTAAAAGTGCCTTCAACAAAAGTAGCATAAACCCTTCTTAAATC
>DASRME010000311.1:0-2375 GCA_035648095.1 Atribacterota bacterium
CAGGAGGGTATGTTCCACTAACAGAGAATATTATAGAAGGATTGAGACGTTTAATTATGCCAGCATGTTCATTAGGACTAGCACAAGCGGCTTTAATTGCAAGGATGACTAGATCAAGCATGCTGGAAATAATAAAACTAGATTATATCCAAACCGCACGTGCGAAGGGTATTTCCGAAATAAAAATTATACTAAAACATGCATTAAAAAATGCTATGAATAGTATTTTAACTGTTACTGGTTTAACTTTTGGAATTTTATTAGGTGGAGCTGCAATTACCGAAACTGTTTTTGTATACCCAGGTGTAGGAAGGTTAGTAGTTCAAGCGGTCATGAGAAGGGATTACCCCTTACTCCAGGGAGCTTTGTTGATGATTTCTGTTAGTTATGTTCTAGTTAATTTAATTGTAGATGTATTATATACTGTTTTTGATCCTAGGATAAAATATTAGGGAAGATTAGTATAATCATGGAGAGTTAATGAAACCATTAGAAAAAGATATAACAAAAAATAATAGGAAGAGTTTTTTTAAAGATACTATTAGACGTTTATTAAAAAACAAAGGTGCACTTATTGGGTTAATAATCTTGTTTATAATGATAGTCTTAGCGATATTTGCTAATATTATTTCACCTTTTGACCCTTTAGATTTCAATATCAAAGATAGATTTATTGCACCAAGTTCTAAATATTTATTAGGTACAGATAATTATGGGCGAGATATATTGAGTAGAGCCATATTCGGAGCTCGCATATCCTTAACTGTTAGTCTAATTGTTGTATTATTTACAGGTTTTTTTGGGATATTAATAGGTATAGTTGCAGGCTATTTCCCAAAGGTAGATAGTATAATAATGAGGATAATGGATACTCTTATGGCTTTTCCCTCGATATTGCTTGGAATCACTATAGTAGCAGTATTGGGAACATCTGGCTTTAATGCAGCCATTGCATTGGGTATTGTATATACTCCAAGGATGGCAAGGATTGTAAGGGGCGCAGTATTACAAACAAAAAATTGTGAGTATGTTAATGCTGCAAAAGCGTTAGGTGCTAATAATTATCGCATTCTTTTAAGACATATATTGCCGAATTGTTTGGCACCTATCATTATTCAAAGTAGTTTTATTTTTGCAGCAGCGGTACTTGGAGAAGCTGCCTTGAGTTTCATCGGAGCAGGTACTCCTCCACCAACTCCAAGTTGGGGGAATATACTAAGTGAAGGTAGGGAATTTATGAGAATAGCTCCGTGGATAACTATTGTTCCTGGTATTTTTATTGCAGTAACAGTTTTTGCTATCAATATTGTTGGAGATAGCTTAAGAGATTTATTAGATCCTAGATTAAGAAATATTATTTAAACTTGTATATTTTAAAAATAAAGTCATTCTAGAAAATAAAAAAATTGTAGGAAGGTTAAATAAATGAAAAACAATTTAGAAATAGTACATTTAGAAGGCGATCATTATGCAATTGGGTATCAACATGGCAAGACTTTGTCTAAATATATTAAACAAGTCATTGAAACAAGATACCAACATATAAAAAAAAATCTTAATATATCATTTTCTGAAGCTTTAAAAGAAAGTGAAAAGTATTTGCCTGATGCTGAAAAGTACTTTCCGGAATACATCAAAGAAATCGAAGGTATTGCTAAGGGTGCAGATATTCCATTTGAAAAAGTATTTTTCTTACAAGTAGCTAGTGAATTCGCTTATAGACCTGATGTTTTATGTTCAGCTTTTGCCGTTACTCCAAAGTATACACAATCTAATGAAGTAATAATTGGTCAAAACTGGGATAATCTAAAAGAATATCAATCTAATATATTTATCTATAATATAAAACCAACGAATAAACCTGCAATGCTAATGTTCGGCTACGCTGGTGTTCTTGGTTATATGGGTATAAATGATTGTGGAGTGGCACATGTTGTGAATTCTTTAAAAAGCGGTAAATGGAGATATGGAGTTACACATTACTTCCTTCATAGAAAATTATATGAGATGAAAAGTGTAGAAGAATTTATTGACTTAGTTAATAATGTACCAATTTCATCAGCTGCGAATTATCTTCTTAGTGATAATCGGGGAACAATTTTAGATATGGAAATTTCAGCAGAAGGTAATCGAGAAATAAGGTCTGATAAATTAATAGTTCATACAAATCATTTCTTGCATTCAGAATTGCAAAAAAATGAGAAATTCCATGAGGAAATTGATAATTCTGAAAAACGGCTAAACAGGTTAACTTTTTTGATTAACCAAGAAATACCTGTTAACCTTGACAAAATGATGTCTGTTATGTCTGATCACGAAAATTATCCTTTTTCTATTTGCCGTCATGATGAAGACCCGGCTTCTACAATTAAAAC
>DASRME010000312.1:0-9168 GCA_035648095.1 Atribacterota bacterium
AAGAAAAGGAAGATAAATACTTAAGTTGGCTTGATTATATTTAAAAAATAGGTAAAAAATAGGGGTCAGGTCTCAACATTTGACATAAGCTTACTATCTGCTTAATTTAAAAATAGCTTATGTCAAATGTTGAGACCTGACCCCTATTTTTTAAATATAATCGAGCCAACTTAAGTATTTATCTTCCTTTCCTTTAGCGATATCGAAAAACTTCTTTTGAATATTTTCAGTTACAGGTCCACGCTTACCTTCACCGATCTGATAATTATCAATTTCTCTAATAGGCGTAACTTCAGCAGCTGTGCCAGAAAAAAACACCTCATCTGATATATAAAGCTCATCTCGACAGATATATTTCTCTTGAATCTGGTAGCCCATATCTCTTGCAATTTTAATTACAGAATCACGGGTAATTCCTTCCAGAACTGTAGCAGTGGGAGTAGTATAAATTACGCCATTTCTAACCCAAAATACGTTCTCTCCGGAACCCTCGCTTATATAACCGTTCGTATCTAATAATATCGCTTCATCAACTCCTGCCTCAATTGCTTCCATCTTAGCAAAGATAGAATTAACATAATTTCCGCAAATGTTGGCTTTTTGAGAAGTTGAATTTATATAATTTCGGGCATAACTCGAAATCTTAGTTTTAATCCCTTTAGATAATGCTTCTTCACCTAAATACGCACCCCATTCCCAAACAGCAATAGAACAATTAACCGGACATTTGAATGGATTTAATCCTAATTGTTCCAAACCACGATAGACTAAAGGCCGGATATAACCACTTTTAAGTTTATTTACACTAATAGTAGCTTTGACTGCCTGTCTGAATTCTTCTTTAGTATAGGGAATAACCATTTTAAAAATTTTTGCTGAGTTAAATAATCGTTCAATATGTTCTTTTAATCTAAAAACTGCTGTTCCACTCTCGGTCTCGTAAGCTCTTATACCTTCAAATATTCCACTTCCATAATGAAGGGCATGAGTACATACATGAACCTGAGCCTTATCCCAATCGACCATCTTCCCATCCATCCAAATTTTTTCTGCTTTCATTTTTATTTTCCTCCTTATCAAAATTAGATTCAAAATAATTTTAACACATTTTTACAATAATAACATACTATTAATTCGAATAATTTTTGGGTTGTAATCACATAATGCTAATTAAATATTTTATCCTAATTCTTCTAACTTTACTTTTTGGATTTCAAAATTATCACTATTGAGAATGATTTTAGCTGTTTTTTTTACTTTCTCTGGGAAGCCGGTAGTGTAATAATTTTCTTCACCTTTACCCCCTTCTTTTAAAATTCCTTTTTGAATGAGAACTTCTTTTAAAGTTAATGAGGAGCTGACAGCTGGATCAATCAATACTACTTCCGGGCCCATAATCTCGGAAATAACTTTTTTTAAGAAAGCATAATGAGTGCAGCCTAATATTAAAGTATCAATTTGTAACTCTTTTAAAGGTTTAAGATATTCTCGGGCAACTTCGTAGGTTTCAGGTGCAGTTAATTTACCGGCTTCAACTAAGGCGACGAACCTGGGACAATAATTAGAAAAAACTTTTATTTCGGAGTCAATTCTTTTGATCTCTTTGGGATAAGCTTGGTTTTTAGTAGTAAACTCGGTGGCAATAACTCCAATTCTTTTATTTGAGGTCTTTTTTACAGCATCCTGAATCGCTGGCTGGATAACACCAATTATAGGAATGGAAAAATGTTCTCTTACTTGTTTAAGACCGGCGGCAGTAGCTGTATTACAAGCTATAACACAAACTTTAATTTTTTTCTTTAAAAAAAATTTAATGATCTGTAAAGTATAGCCAACAAGTTCTAACTGGCTTTTTTCACCATATGGTTGACGCTGGTTATCGGCAAAATATTCAATATTTTCCAAAGGGAGTATTTTTTTTGTTTCTTTTACAACTGATAAGCCCCCTAATCCTGAATCAAAAAAACCAATCGGTTGCTCTCTCATCTGAAACCTCTTTCTTCCGTTAAATAAAAGCAATATGATTTAGAATGTTTAAAATAGTAACTTAGAAACTATAAAAATAATTTACAACTTTAATTCTTATAACCTTGCGCAAAGGTGGGAAGATCAAAGGCTGCTTTATGGATATCTTTATTATAATATTTTAAATCGGTGAGCCTTAAAGCTTCTGTTTTATTAAAGTCTTTTATGGGGTGGTATTTTTTAGAACAGAAGGTAAATCCAATCATACCACTGGGATAGGTAGGCACTAAAGTATAATAATATTCTGAAATGGGATAGATATCTTTTATAAAAGAGAATAATGATTTGATTATTTTTTGATGATAGAAAAATGATTCTGCTTGGGTGACTACAATTCCATCATCTTTTAAAGCCTGGTACATTGCTTCATAAAATTCTTTTCTGAATAAAACCTCAGCAGGACCTATTGGGTCAGAAGAATCAACAACAATTAGATCGTATTCATTTTTTCTTTTCCTTATGAATTTGTTGCCATCTTCACAGAATATCTTTACTCTGGGATCATCAAAACTATTACCTAAATTAGGAAAATGCCTTTTAGATACTTCTATTACTTTTTTATCAATTTCGCAAATTTCTATTTCCTTAATATTATCATGTTTTAATATTTCCCTTATTGCTCCGCCATCTCCACCTCCGATTACCAAAACTTTTTGGGCTTTTGGATGGACACATAAAGGAACATGAGTAATCATTTCATGATAACAGAATTCATCGCTCTCGGTTAGCATTATTACTCCATCGATAAGTAAAACCTTACCAAAGGACTCACTTTCTACCACTTCAATCTCTTGAAATTCTGATTTTATCTTTTCGAGAGATTTTGTAATCCTTACTCTTAATGCTCTTCCTTTTTTAATCTCTAACTTTTCTTCTATCCATATTTCATTATTATTCAAATCAATTAGTTCCTTAAGATACAGTGCATTTTAACATCTTTGGCTTCAAAAAACTTCTTAGTAAATTCTACCGCTACAGAAGGTTCATAGTATTTACAGCTGAATATATCTATATAAGCATTATTAGAAAGATTGGCAAAATGCCCTGAGACTAAAGAAGTCTCAACCAATTGAGTCATGGAAAAACCAGCAACTCTTTCGTTCTCACCAAAATTCACAATTTGTGTTTCGCCAAATTGTTTCATTTCTATCAACTCGCAAAGTTCGTCAACATATCTTTTTATAGCCCTGGCATCTCTTATGGTCTCGGGATTGCATCCATAAAGGTCTACACTGGTTGACAATCCCCAGGAATTAGTATCACAAAATTCTTTCTTTATATTACGCATTTTTCTAATACCTCCGGTTTATGTAAAAGTTTTACTGGAAAATCCAAAATACCTCTTTTTACTTCTGTAACCGAAATTGAACCCACTCCCAATTCTTTTTTAAGAAAATCCAATGCTTTTTCACTTTTTATTTCAGTTCCGCAGGTAAAAATATCTAAAGCACAATAGCCATATTCAGGCCAGGTGTGGATGGAAAAATGGGATTCCGAAATT
Organism: Atribacterota bacterium; assembly: GCA_035648095.1. Classification (GTDB taxonomy): domain Bacteria; phylum Atribacterota; class Phoenicimicrobiia; order Phoenicimicrobiales; family Phoenicimicrobiaceae; genus Sediminicultor. The sequence continues at coordinate 3,527 of DASRME010000312.1, forward strand.
ACCACTATCCCACTTACTCCGTGAGGAGAAAATTTATGAAAGGTTGAATTTAAAGCAGTTGCTCCTGATATTTTTACTGATTTTAGCAGTAGTTTTTCAATTTTTATAACGTCATTGATTGAGTTTGTATCACAATCGTATAATTCTATCAATAAGTGATTCCCTAAGTAATTCATTCCCTTAATTTGCGATATATTTAAATCTTATATCGCCCCCCCTCTCTCTCTTTAAAATATTAGTTTATTATATCTATTTTTTAATGTTTTTTACCTTAATAAAAAACATTAAATCACAAATGATAATATATCAAAATAGTTAAAATATATCAATACTTTTTAACAATATTTTTAAATTATTTTTTAGAAAAAATCGAAGGGAGAAAAAAACATGTTAAATCTCTTGTTTTTTAAAGCATTTATTTTATTTTATTTTTAACTTTTTCTTAAAAAATATACGTCATCTAAAACATTATTCACTAAATACTCTGCTAAAGATTTGGTCTATATTTTTTAGATAATTCTGGTAATTAAAACATTCTTCTATCTCTAATTTTGTTAAATATTGACCTACTTCCGGGTCTCCCAATAAAAGTACTTTAAATTCGTCTTGACCCTGCCAGACTCGCATAGAAATTTCCTGCACTATTCTATAAGCTTCCTCCCGGGAAAGACCTTTTTCGGTAAGGTTTAACATTATCTTTTGAGAAAAGATCAAACCTTTGGTTTTTTCCAAATTTTCCTTCATTCGTTCGGGATATACATTCAAATTATCAATAAGATTGGTAAATTTTTGTAACATATAATCGATTAGAATATTACTATCGGGAATAATAATACGTTCTGCGGAGGAATGAGAAATGTCTCTTTCGTGCCATAGGTTTACATTTTCCAGAGCAGTCATGGCATTAGCTCTAACTACTCGGGAAAGTCCACAAATTCTCTCACAAATTATGGGATTCCTCTTATGAGGCATAGCCGAAGAACCCTTCTGCCCAGCGAAAAAATTTTCTTCTGCTTCGTAAATTTCAGTCCTTTGTAAGCTTCTAATTTCAGTGGCAAATTTTTCTAAGGAACTGGCAATTATTGCCAAAGTAGTTAAATAATTGGCATGTCGGTCTCTTTGAATAATTTGATTAGAAATCTTAGCCGGTTTAAGACTTAATTTTGCACAAACATATTCCTCGACATGAAGGTCAATGTGGGCAAAGGTGCCTACTGCTCCCGATATCTTACCATAACTTATTTCTTCCTGCGCCCTCTTCATCCTTTCCAGATTTCTCTGCATTTCGGAGAACCATAAAGCCATTTTAAATCCAAAAGTTATTGGCTCGGCATGGACACCATGTGTCCTTCCTACCATCAGGGTATATTTGTGCTCTAAAGCCTTTTCTTCTAACGTATTTATCAAATTATCAATATCTTTTATGATTATTTCAGCAGACTGTTTCAACATCAAGGCTAAAGAAGTATCTAATATATCAGAAGAGGTTAGTCCTTGATGAAAATAACGGGAATGCTCTCCTAAATTTTCTCCCACAGCAGTGGTAAAAGCTAGTACATCGTGCCGGGTCACTTTTTCTATTTCTTGAATACGATCTATAGAATATCTGGCATTTTTTTTGATATTTTCAATAGCCTCTTGGTCTATCTTCCCTAATTTAAACAAAGCTTCACAGGCTAAAAGCTCTACTTTTAACCAAGTCCTATATTTATTTTCCTCTTCCCAGATATTTTTCATAGCTGGAAGAGAATATCGATCGATCATTAATATCACCTCTTAATTAGTCGTTAGTGAATAGTCGTTAGTAAGAAAATAGAAAAGTTATAAGTTGCGAGTTACAAGATAAATACAAAAGATCTTAAAGAAACGAGACAGGAATTTATCCCAGAAAACTAAATAACCAGCTCACCAATTAACTATATAACTATTGACCTAATTTTTATTTATTTAAATACTTTTTCCCTAATAATTGTCTGGCTTCTTTTGGGACCTACAGAGACTATAGCCACTTTAGTTCTGACTAATTCTTCTATTCGGCTAATATACGCCTTTAATTGCGTAGGAAGGCATTCGTATTTAGTTATCTGAGAAATATCTCCTTTCCATCCTTCCATCTCTTCATATACCGGAATACAGTTCTGCAATATTTCTAAATTACCCGGAAACTCCCTTATTGTTTCTTCATTGTATTTATAAGAAGTACATATTTTTATTTTTTCAAAATCGCTTAAAACATCTATTTTAGTTAAAACCATACTGCTCATCCCATTAATCCTAACTGCATAGCTTACTATTACCGCGTCGAACCAGCCACATCTTCGAGGTCTTCCTGTGGTTGCTCCAAACTCTCCTCCTTTTTGGCGAATATATTCTCCCAATTGTTTCTTTAGCTCGGTAGGAAAAGGTCCTCTTCCTACTCTGGTAGTGTAGGCTTTGGTTATGCCCGTCACTCTGTCTATCTTGGTAGGACCTACACCTGTTCCCACACAAGCACCTCCAGCAATTGGATTAGAGGAAGTTACATAAGGGAAAGTACCATGATCAACATCCAAGAGAGTCCCTTGTGCACCTTCAAATAATATTTTTTTATCATCACTAATAGCTTGATTCAGGTATAGAGAAACATCTATAACGTATTTTTTTAACAATTGTCCATATTTTGTATATTTTTTTATAATGTCCTTCTTTTCCTGATTAGAAATTTTAAGTCCATATAATCTTTCAAAAATATCATTCTTTTCGTTTAAATTAATCTCTAATTTTTTCGATAAAGATTTTTCATCTACCAAATCAATCATCCTTATCCCAGTGCGGGTAATTTTATCTGTATAGGCTGGGCCGATACCTCTTTTTGTTGTACCTATTTTATCTTTTCCTCTTTTTGTTTCTTTTATCTCATCTAAGGTTTTGTGATAAGGTAAAACAACATGAGCCTTAAAATCAATAAATAAATTATCGTCGATTATTATATTTTTTTCCTTTAAATTTTCTATTTCTTCTAATAAAGATTGCGGATCTACCACTACGCCATTGCCGATAAGACATTTTACGCCTTCATGCAAGATACCAGAAGGTATAAGATGAAAGATATATTGTTCATCCCCCTTTATTACTGTATGACCTGCATTGCAACCTCCTTGATATCTAACAATGATATCTGCTTCCTCAGCAAGCAAATCAGTAATTTTTCCCTTTCCTTCATCTCCCCACTGAGAACCAACTACTACTAATGTAGACATATGTTTTTAATACTCATCCTTTCGTATTTTTTGGATATTTACCAATTAACCAATTAGCCGATTCTCCAATTTACCAATTAAGATAAAATAACAAGATGCAAAATACAAAAACAGGTGCGATACCAGACCTAAGAGGTTGGGTGATAATTCTATATTTCTTTTCCTTTCTTTTCTTAACTCGATACTATATACTCGATACTGTTTTTACTCCCATTCGATAGTTGCTGGTGGTTTTGAACTTATGTCATAAACTACTCGATTAATACCTTCTACTTCATTAATAATTCTGTTAGATAACTTACCTAACACTACATAAGGTATTTTAGCCCAATCAGCAGTCATACCATCACTACTGTTTACAATCCTTAAGGCAAGAACAAAATCATAGGTTCGAACATCTCCCATCACCCCTACGGTTTTTATAGGGAGCAGAATGCCAAAAGATTGCCATACCTTTTTATACAAGGCATTTTTATTCATTTCCTGTTGAATGACGTCATCTGCTTTTCTTAAAATATCTAATTTTTTTTCATCAACCGACCCAATTATCCTTATAGATAATCCCGGTCCGGGGAAGGGTTGTCTCCAGATAACTTCGTCAGGGAATTTTAGTTTTTTAGCTACTTTTCTCACTTCATCCTTAAACAGATATTTTAAAGGCTCCAGGATTTTTAGTTTCATTTCTTCAGGCAATCCACCTACATTGTGATGAGACTTAATGGTTGAAGAAGGACCTTCTAAAGAAATGCTTTCAATTACATCGGGATAGAGAGTCCCCTGCAATAAATATTCCACCTCACCAATGTCTTTAGCTTTCTCCTCAAACACTCTAATAAATTCTTCTCCAATAATTTTTCTCTTTATCTCGGGGTCACTTATCCCTTTCAATCTCTTTAAAAATCTTTCAGAAGCGTCAATATAAATTAAATCTATTTTATAATTATTTTTAAATTTTTTCTGTACTTCTTCTGCTTCTCCTTTTCTTAACAGGCCATTATTAATGAAGATACAATATAGCTGAGCACCAATAGCCTTATGGGTCAATACTGCTGCTACTATTGAATCTATCCCTCCGCTTACTCCAGCTACTACCTTACCTTTTCCAATTTTTTCTTTAATATCCCTTATAGATTGTTGGACAAAAGATTCCAAATTCCAACTCGGTTGGCACTGACATATCCTATAAAGAAAATTTTTAAACAATTTCTTTCCTAAAGGCGTGTGACTAACTTCAGGGTGAAATTGAACGCCGTAAATCTTCTTATTTTTATTTGCCATGGCCGCAACTTTGGTACTTTCACTATGAGCAATGACTTTAAAATTTAGAGGAAGACCTTCTACCAAATCTTGATGACTCATCCAACAACTGGTTTCTTTGGGAAATCCATAAAAAATATCTTCTTTGTTATCCAAAATAATATTAACCCTGCCATATTCTGCCTGAGAGGTTTTTATCACTTTGCCTCCTGAAAATTGGGCAATCAGTTGGGCACCATAACAAATTCCCAATATAGGTATGTCCAATTTAAATATATTTTTATTACACATGGGTGCATGGTCTTCATATACGCTTGCTGGCCCTCCAGAGAGAATAATCCCTTTCGGTGGATCATCCTGCCGTATTTTTTCCAAATCAATATCATAAGGAAGTATTTCCGAATACACTTTAGCTTCCCTTATCCGTCTAGCAATTAATTGGGTATACTGTGAACCAAAATCTAAAATGGCAATCCATTCTTTTCTTTTTCCTCTTTCCAAATAAATCCCACCAATCTATATTTTCTAATTTGTATAATATTTCTGTAACTCTTTAAAAATTTACTATAGTAACTAACTTACCGTAACAATTATAACATATCTTTAGTTTGTAACCATAGTAATTAAATATTTTTTAGATTATTTTTAAAAAAAAGAAGGATTTTATAAATTGATGTAGAATATATATTTAAGAAGAATTTAATTTAGAATTTACGATATTAAAAAAAACAAATACCTACAAGTAATTTTCTCCTAAATAAAATACTGTATTCTGTATGAAAGTAGGGGGAGAAGTCTTTTCTTTTATAGAAAAGGAGCCGAAGGTGCACGATGTATAATACATTTAAACTCTCAGGCAAAAGGACCCTTACTGGACAGAACTCTGGAAAGTTTTTTAATAAACACCGAAGGGGTAATTTTTCGTTATCCATTAATAATGAAAAAAATCTCTCAGGTAAAAAGACAGAGCAGAAATAATCCTTTATTATTTGTGTTCTGTCTTTTATTATTTTCAAATTCAAATATAAAAAAAATAAAATCAAGGAGGTACCCCCCAATGAAATCAGATCTACAAATAGCCCAGGAAGCAAAGCTAAAACCCATCACCGAAATTGCCGCATCCATCGGCATCAAAGAGGATGAACT
>DASRME010000313.1:0-2686 GCA_035648095.1 Atribacterota bacterium
ATTCTACGGCAAATCTTCAAAATTTCGTGTATAATAAATTTATTAATTTACCAATGAACCAATTCAAATTAACAGGAGAAAATATTTATGATTTCCCTTGAAAATATCAGCATCGGCTTCCCGGAAAAAGTTCTCTTTGATAATTTGAACTGGAGAATCCCCAGGGGCAGCCGCATTGGCCTGGTGGGTAATAACGGTACCGGAAAGACCACCCTACTTCGCATCATCGTAGGCCTTGTTCAAGCCGATAAAGGTAATATTACTTTACCACGAAATCAGCGGATTGGCTACCTTCCACAGGATTTAATCGAACTTAAAAGTAACATCGACCTTATCTCCTACCTGAAGGAAAAATCAGGCATCACTCAATTAGAACATTCCCTAAAGGCTTGCGAAGAAAATCTGACCTCGCTTTCTGCTGAATCAAAAGCATATCAAGCTGCTTTCAAAAAATATGAACAGATAACCAACCTCTTTGAGCACCGGGGAGGCTATGCTTTTTCTACCCAGGCTCATAAAGTGCTTAAAGGTCTGGGCTTCCGGGAAAAAGATTTTACCCGACAATGTACCGAATTTTCCGGCGGATGGAAAATGCGTATCATCCTGGCTTCCATACTTCTTTCTTCACCGGATATCATTTTACTTGATGAACCGACCAACCATCTGGATACAGAAAGCCTGGAGTGGCTGGAAAATTGGCTTCAAAATTTTCCCGGGACCATCATAGTCATCTCTCATGACCGATACTTTATGGATAAACTTATGACCAAAATTGCAGAATTAGCTCATCAGAGATTGACTATCTATCAGGGAAATTTTTCCTATTACCTGAAAGAAAAAATAAAACGTCAAGAGCTTTTAGAAAAGGAAGCCAAAAATCAACAGGATAAAATAGCTAAAACCGAAGCCTTTATCGAAAGGTTTCGCTATAAAAACACCAAGGCGGCACAGGTACAAAGCAGAGTGAAAATGCTGGAAAAAATACAAATAGTAAAAATTGATAAAGCGTTAAAAAAAGTAGCCATCTATTTTCCCAAATGTCCCCGAAGCGGGGATCAAGTAGTAAGCGTAGAAAACTTGACTAAAAAATATGAGGAAATTGCTGTATTCAGCGGTTTAAATTTTGCCTTACACCGGGGCGAAAGAGTAGCTCTGGTGGGGGTAAATGGGGCAGGAAAATCTACCCTTTCTCGATTAATCAGTAAAAGAGAAGAACCGACTGCCGGAAAAGTACATTTAGGATATATAGTAAACCTGGCTTTTTTCTCTCAGGAAAGCTCTGAAAACCTCAACTATAATCATTCTGTCTGGGAGGAAATATCTACCGAATCAAGTCCTATGACTAGCGAAGAAAGAAGAAATTTATTGGGAGCTTTTCTCTTTTCCGGTGATGCTGTCCATAAGCCGATTACTGTTCTCTCCGGAGGAGAAAAATCTCGCCTGGCTTTGGCAAAGATTCTGATGCAGGAGTCCAATTTTCTGATACTCGATGAACCGACCAATCATCTGGATATAACCACAAAAGAATTGTTTCAAAGAGCTTTATTAAAATATTCAGGGACTATACTCATTGTTTCCCATGACCGTTACTTTCTGGACAATCTAATTACCCGGGTCATTGAGATTCGCGATGGGCGAATTTATAATTACCCCGGAAACTATTCCTACTTTATAGAAAAACGGGCTCAATTGCTTGCAGAAATTAATGATAGGGACTTATCTATCAAAAAAGCAGAGCAACCGAAACAAAGCGCAAAAACTTTTGATAAACTGAGGAAAAAGAAGGAAGCGGAAGAACGGAATCGTATCTACCAGCAAAATAAAGATATTCTGGATAGATTAAAATCGGTTGAAGAGAAAATAAAAGTCTTGGAAGGAAATAAATCTGATGCAGAATCCCAACTATGCGACCCGGTAATACTAAAGGATTCAGAAAAAGTCCAAAACCTGATGATTCACTTAAAGAAATACAATCAGGAACTTGCTACCCTAACCAAAACCCATAAAGAACTAAACTTAGAAATTGAGGGAACCAAATAATATTTTTTTAGGACTAAACTATTTTACTTGCAAAAATGTGTAGTTAATGTGAAATTTACTACCTACATCAGCACTTTTCCGCAAGTCCTATTATTTTATAAAACGAGCAAAAATACTTTTTTATACTAGGGGCGTATTGCTGTATGCTCTTATTAATGTAGGGGTCGGATTTATCCGCCCTGTCTAAGGCCGATAAAAAAAGGAGGGACAATCGGCGGGTTTAATAAAGAACTATTTTCTCCGGCCAGGGATTTTTTCTGGCCATTCTCCAGGTTTTATCAATATATTGATTGGTATATTTCTGCTCGACTAAATGAAAAAGATAAGCTCCCTTATCGGTTAATTTATAACCATCCCCATTATCTTCTATTATTCCCAATAACTTTCCGGCTTTTATTTCCCACCTAAATTTAAAATCAAGGTCTTTATTGAATAATTGATAAAAATTATTCTTACCAATATCTAAATTATAACAACTCCAAAACAGCCAATACACATATCTTGCACGCTCAGGAAAATCGAATATTAAGGCAGTCGGAATTCTGTTATCCTCAAGGAGGGCGTTTATATATTCGGTTACCGAAAAAGTATTTATGCGAAAATTGTCCTTAAGCAGAGTGGTTGCACTGGGGCCATATCCCAAAAA
>DASRME010000314.1:0-6660 GCA_035648095.1 Atribacterota bacterium
GAAAGACCGGTACTACCAATGATTTCGTTGATGCCTGGTTTATTGGTTTTACTCCGGATTTGGTTACTGCGGTTTATATTGGAAATGATGATAGAAAACCTTTGGGTAATAAAATGACTGGTGGAGTAGTTGCTGCCCCGATTTGGGCTAAATTTATGAAAAATGCCCTTAAAAATAATGAAAAAAAAGATTTTTTGCAGCCGGATAAAATAACTAAAATATCTGTTTGTAAAGAATCCGGGCTTTTACCTACTGATTCTTGTCCTGAAGTGTTAACAGTGACTTTTGTAAAAGGTTCAGAACCTATATCCTATTGCACAGTTCATCAAAAATATTTTGAAATACCAAAAACAGAAGAATATCCGGAAATCCATAAACCCTATTATGAAGAAATTGAAAAAATGAGGAAAAAATATGAAGAAATACCCATAGTAACTGAAGAAATACCCATAGTAACTGAAGAAAAAGAAGAGGAAACTCTTCAATCTTTAATGAATAAGCTTAGAGAAAAATACAAAAAGAAAGATGAATGATTCCTTGTATGTCCAGTAGTTAGAAAAAAAATCGTATCTCGTATCTCGTGAACCGTATCTCGTTGAGAAATAATTATCGAGCATATAGTATAAAGTGTTTAGTTAAGGAAACAAAAGATAAGGATTGGAGAAAATATTATCACAAAGCAACTGCTAAATCGATAAAGAAGGTAGCTGGGTAATTAATACATAATAAATGATTCTAAATCACGATACGCTAAACGCTGTGCTATATACTAGAAAAAATTTTAAGTTATAATTTTACATTTTTCGCTCTACCCTTTGCACTTCTTTCTATACGCTCTCTGAATTTATTTATTAAGATACGCGATTGTAACACCAATCCCTCCTTCTTTTGCATTCCCAAGTTTGAAAGATTTAATAAAAGGAGTTTCATTTAATAATTTTCCAACTTCTTGTCTTAAAATACCTTTACCTTTTCCATGGATTATATACACTGGTGAAACGCCTAACAAATAAGCATCATCTAAATATTTTTCTAATACAGGACGTGCTTCTTCAACGGTAAGGTGGCGAATAGAAATCTCATTTTTAAAGGCTTTTATTTTAGATAAAGAAAAACTATCCCCTTCGTTTAAACCTCTGCTAAAATCATTCCCGGTATGGCTAAATTTATCTGGTACCTTATTGGATTTATCTGTTTTTTCTATATCGAAAATTGAGACCAACATTTTTATATTATCAATCTGAACTTTACATTTTTCACTTTTGGTAGAAATAGAAAGTATTATTCCTTTCTTATTCAAGCTCTTAATGAATACATAATCTCCTTTTTCAATACTTTGATCTTTAATTAATCCTCTTTCTGGTTTTATCTTCTTTATCTCAGCTTTTATCTCTTGACTAATCACCTGCATTTGTTTTAGTAAAGGACCTTGAGATTCTTTATTAATCACCGTTCTCTTATTCAATTTTTCTATTATCTTTTCAGCTCTATTTTGAGTTTCCCTTAGTATCTTTTCTGCTTCTTGATAAGTCTTCAGGATTATTTCCTTCTTGTTCTCCTCGATTTTATTCAATTCTTTTTCTAATTTATCTTTAATTTCGATACTCTCTTCTTTGGAAACTTCTACCAATTTTTTTTCTTGCTCAATTAGCTTTTTATCTTGCTCAATTTTTTCAATCAAATTATCTGCTTTAATTTTTTCCTGTGATAAAAAGCTCTGAGCTTGCAAAACTACTTCTTGCGCTAAACCTAATTTTCGGGCAACTATGAAAGCGCAACTTTTGCCAGGCAATCCGATAGAAACCTGAAATGTTGGTTTTAAGGTTTCCTCATCAAATTCAACACGGGCATTGCACACTCCTTTAGTTAAATATGCATAGGTTTTTAAAGAATCATGATGAGTGGTTGCTATTACTTTGGTATCTTTTTTACGTAAGAAATCTAAAACTGCCATTCCTAAAGCTGCTCCCTCTGTAGGATCTGTTCCCGCACCTAATTCATCAAGCAAGACAAGAGAATCGGAATTAGCTTCTCTTAAAATTTGAACGATATATTTCATGTGAGAAGAAAAAGTACTTAAATTTTGTTCTATACTTTGTTCATCTCCTATATCACAAAATATTTTTTTAAAAATAGCAATTTCACTTCCATGAGCAGCAGGAATATGTAATCCACATTGAGCCATAAGAGTAAGTATTCCTACAGTCTTCAAAGTAACTGTTTTGCCTCCCGTATTAGGACCAGTAATTTCTAAAATATTAAAAACTTTTCCTAAATTTATATTAATAGGAACTACAGGACCTTGTAATAAGGGATGTTTTGCCTGAATAAGGTTAATAAAACCATTTTGATTTAATATTGGTTCTACTGCTTTCATTTCATCGGCTAACACTGCTCGGGCATGAATGAAATCAATTTCACCCAGACTCAAAATACTATTGTTAATCTCTTGCGCTTTTTCTCCAATAAGGGTAGTTATTTTTTGTAGAATTTTTAATATTTCTTTTTCTTCATCCTTGATTAATTGACGGAGTAAGTTATTCAACTCTACTACTCCGAAGGGCTCAATGAATAAGGTAGCACCGCTATCAGATTTATCATGAATTATTCCCGGGAATTTTGCCTTTTTTTCTTGTTTTATAGGAATAACGTACCTATTTTGTCTTATAGTTATCAAAGGTTCTTGAATAATAGTGGCAAAACGAGATGACCTAATGATCTTTTCCAACTGATTTTTCAGGGCTTGTTCTTTTTTTACCAGATCTCTTCTGATCTTCCTTAACTCTAGGCTAGCTCGATCTAAAACTAACCCATCCTCACCGATACACAGAATGATCTCTTTTTCTAATTCGGAAAAAGTTCGTATTTTTTCTGCTTTCTTCTTAATCAAAGGATATTTATCCTTGGTTTTCATCAGAAAGTTTTTAATTAAACGGGAAGTGATTAAAACTTTTAATATTTTTATAATTTTTGCAGCATCAAGAATAGATCCCTTTATTGCAGATTTTTTTAATTCACGAGTGAGGTCTTCTAATCTAGAAAAGGGAGGAGTTCCTTCATAGAAAATAATTTCTCTCATTTCGGTAGTTTCTCTTTGAGTATTAAAGATTGGTTGTAAATCAATCTTGGGAGTTATTTTTTCTACGATTAATTCACCGCTAGCAGTGAATATTTCTTCTTTTAGTTGCTTTTTAATTTTTGAAAATTCTAAAACCGATAATGTATGTTCATCCAAGATACATCTCACCTTTTTAAATACTAACAAAATATTTCACAGTATCTTTTATAACAATTAAACTAAGATGGAATTTTTCAAGAAATTCTTCTGTGTTAAACTGAAAGTTTAAGGGCAGCCAATCTTTTAAATAATCATATACAATTGTGGTCATGACCGCAAATCTATTAGCTAAAAACGAGTTTTCTAATTGATCTTTCAAAAAAACTGGTAGAGGAATAAAAGTAATAATAACTAATAAAATTCCCACTATTAAGGAACCCTTGGTTAAACCAAACAAAGCTCCCCCTAAACCATCGATCCAGGAAACAAACAATAAAGAAAATATTTTTTTTAAAAATATTTCAATCATTCTCGCAATGAGGCATACTCCTAAAAATATTATAACAAAACCTAATATATTTGCTATTTCCACGCTTATTTGGCTATGTAAACTGATATATTCTCCAACTTCTTTAAACCAAAAAATTGCCAGAAAAATAGCAACGATAACTCCAATTAAATTAATGATTCCTCTGATGATACCTTGACGTATCCCTATAATCACATTGAATAATATTATTACCATTATGGATACATCTGCCCAATTTATAGCATTCATGAGTATTTCCTTTTAATTAATCATTCGTACCAACACGGTATGCCGTGTTGAAGTTTTTAAGTTTTAGATCATTACTTTTTTTATTTTCTTTGCTATATACACTACTATATACGTTATCTTATTCTCTGATTTTAGCATTAAATTTTATCATTAGTTTTTCTCTGATTTTTTTATATATATCTTCTACTTCTTGGTCAGTTAAGGTACGGTCTCGGGCCTGGAAAACCATAGAGTAAGCTAAGCTTTTGCAACCATCACCAATTTGTTTTCCTTTAAATATATCAAACAAAATTACTTTTTTAATTAATTTTTCATCGATTGATTTTATCGTTTGAATAATATCAGCAGAAAGCATTTCTTCTTTTACTATCATGGCCAAATCTCTCTGAACCGAAGGATATTTTGGTAAAATACAATATTTGATATCTGAAGGAACATTTATTAATAAATTTTCAAAATCAATTTCAAACAAATTTACTTTCCCCGGAATACGATAATTATTGATTACCTCCGGATGTATCTCACCAAAAATACCTACTTCTTTTCCTCTTATAATAATTTTACCATTTCGTAGAGGATGAAAAGCAGGATGATTACCAGGGACTATTTCCGTATTTACCACTTTTAAGCCCTGAAACATTGTTTCGAGTATACCCTTAATATCAAAAACATCTAAAGAAAGTGATTTTTCCCAAACATCCCCCCGGCCAGTCTTATTTATTGCTCCGACTATTATTAATTTCTCTTGAGGCAAGGAATTTGGTTTATCAGGGTAAGGTAAGTATATTTTACCAACTTCAAATATTTTAACTATCCCTGCTTGTCGATTAGTATTCCATTTAATAACTTCTAACAAACTTGAAATTAAAGAGGTCCGCATTAAAGAATGGTCTCTGGTCATAGGGTTTTTAATTTTTACGGCATTTCTTAATTTATGTCCTTCGGGTATTCTTATGCTATCAAATATCTCAGGAGAAATAAAACTATAAGTTATTACTTCATTTAAACCACAACCGATTAATATTTCTCTTGCCTTATCGATAACCCTAAATCGGAAATTTTTCCCTTCCTGGGCAATGGTAGTGCTAAAGAGAGTAGGTTTTATCTTATCGTAACCATAAATACGTGCGATTTCTTCAATTATATCTATTTCCCTTTCCACATCCCCTCTAAAAGAAGGAGGGATTACTTCGATATATTCTCCTTTATCTTCTACTACTTTAAATTCTAATTTATTTAAAATATTAATAATTTTATTCTTTGTTTCAGATTCATCTTTTTCTAAAAGCTGTCCTAATATCCTATTGACTCTTTTTATCCTCAAATTTATCTTGCAAGGTTGATGTAATTTTTCATTTGTATCGATTTTCCCCGAGCTTATCTTTCCCATCGCGATCTTGTTTATCAAATCAGCAGCTCGATCCAGGGCATATATTTGCACTTCTTTATCTATCCCCTTTTCGAACCTGTTTGAAGCTTCGGTTCTTAAGGCAAATTTCATAGTGCTTTTTCGATTATTTATTGGATCAAAATAGGCTGATTCTAAAAATACATTTTTGGTGTTTTGATCAATCTCAGAATACTTTCCTCCCATTATTCCTGCAAGAGCTATAGGTCTTTCTGTGTCAGCAATAACTAAAGTGTTGGCCGGTAACTGTCTTTCTACATCATCTAAAGTACAGATAGTCTCACCCGGTTTGCTTTTTCGAACTATAATGGTCTTATCTTTAATTAAATCAAGATCAAAGGCATGAAGTGGCTGACCTGTTTCCATCATGATAAAATTAGTAATATCTACTATATTGCTAATTGGTCTTGCCCCTAACAATCTTAACTTCCATTTTAACCATAAGGGCGATTCTTCTATCTTAATGTCCTTGATTACTCTCCCGGCATAACGGGGACATAAATCTCCTGCCTTGATTTTCACAATAACATCTTCTTCAATTCTTTTATCTTTTTCTTTTATCTTTATTTCGGGAATTTTAAGTTTATTATTGGTAATTACTGCAATTTCTCTGGCTATGCCTATTATACTCATTAAATCAGGACGATTAGAGTGTATTTCAAAATCAAATATAGTGTCGTTAAACTTTATTATTTCCCTTATATCTTCCCCTAAAATAGCATCTTCTTCTAAAATTAATATTCCAGGAGATATCCCCTGTTCAATGCCCAACTCGGAAGCGGAACAGAGCATTCCTGAAGATAAAACATTTTTTAATTTCTTACTTTTAATAATCCCTATTTGAGGTAACTTTGCTCCATCTAATGCAACTGCTACTTTATCAGAAACCTTCATATTTTTTGCTCCGCAAATTATTTGAAGTATTTCCTCTTTTATATCTACCTGACAAACAGATAATTTTTTATTTTCAGGGTGTTGGTTCATGGAAATTATCTTACCCACAACTACTTTTTCTACCTCAGTGGATATATTTTCTATCCTCTCTAAAATTATGCCATTTATAGTTAATCTCTGAGCAAGCTCTTCAGCTGATAAATTTATATCAACATATTCTTTTAATAAATTATAAGAAACCTGCATTTTCTCTCCCTCCCTGTTTCGTATATCGTATATCGTATATCGTATATCGTATTTCGTAAAGATTATAGGATTACAAACAAATGAGCCATTTATCTTATCGGTCGTAAGCATTGAGCGTCTACAAAACTAAAACTAAAAATTCAAAGCGAAAAGTTAAAACCCATAGTTCAAAATTAAAAACTTTTTTCATATTGCTCTTTTTCTTTCTTCTGACTACTGGATTCTAACTCCTGACTTTTATTTTTTTCACGATATACGATATACGAAATACTATAT
>DASRME010000315.1:0-10486 GCA_035648095.1 Atribacterota bacterium
CTCTACCAAATACCTATTGGGCTAACCTTGGGCTTATGAGCCTGACAAATCGTTATTGTGAAATTCGTAGTGCTTTGTGAACCGCCGTATACCGAACGGTACGTACGGTGGTGTGAGGGGACGGTAGATAAATTAATTATTTAGCTCAATATTGTTTTATCAGTTGGAGAGTTTCTTTCTTAACTATTATATACTACATACTCGATACTGTCTTTCTTTATACTGTCCTTTCTCGATACTTTTTTTTCCTGATTCTTGTTTTTTACTACATACTACATACTCGATACTCGATACTGATTTTACTCGATACCGATTAAAGCTGGGGGTTTTTATCGTGCATCACTCAAATTTCGTCCATTTACATGTTCATACTGAATATAGTCTATTGGATGGTGCTTGTCGAATAAAAGATTTAGTTTCTCAAGCTAAAAAGCATAAGATGCCCGCCCTGGCTATTACTGATCATGGGGTGATGTATGGGGCGATACAATTTTACAAAGAAGCTATTAGACAGGGAATAAAACCCATAATTGGATGCGAAATGTATGTTGCCCGGCAAAGCAGATTTGATAGATCCTTACAAAGAAAAGAAACGCCACATCATTTAATACTACTGGCAAAAAATAACGAAGGATATAAGAATTTAATAAAGTTAGTTACCTTTTCTTATCTTGAAGGTTTTTATTATAAACCAAGAGTTGATAAAGAAATATTAAGAAAACATAGCGATGGATTAATTGCTCTTTCGGCCTGCTTAAAGGGAGAAATATCTCAATGTATTTTAAGGAACGATATTAAGGGAGCAAAAGAAGTAGCTCTTGATTTTTTAGATATTTTTGGCGAAGATAATTTTTATTTAGAATTACAAAAAAATGGTATTCCCGAACAAGAAATTGTAAATGAAAATCTCATTCAGATAAGTCAAGAACTTTCTATTCCTCTTGTTGCGACCAATGATATTCATTATATAAATAAAGAAGATGCTCGAGCCCACGAAATTTTACTTTGTATCCAAACAGCTACTAATTTAAGTGACCCTAAGCGTTTAAAATTTGCGACTGATGCGTTTTATTTTAATTCTCCAGAGGAAATGAATAAAAACTTCTCAAAGGTTCCTCAAGCTCTCGAAAACACTCTCCGTATTGCTGAAAGATGTAATTTAGAAATAGATTTTAGGCATGCTCAATTACCAGAATTTAAGGTTCCCCCTGAACATAATATCAATACTTATTTAAAAGAGCTTTGCTATAAAGGGCTTAATGAGAGATATTCCGAGATTACAAAACAATTAGAGGAGAGATTAGAGTACGAACTTTCAGTTATTAAAAAAATGGAATTTGAACCTTATTTTTTGATTGTGTGGGATTTTGTAAGATATGCCAAAGAAAATGGAATTATGGTGGGACCCGGTCGGGGTTCTGCAGCAGGAAGCTTAGTTGCCTATTGTCTAAATATTACCAATATTGACCCTATAGCATACGGATTGCTCTTTGAAAGATTTTTAAATCCTGAAAGAATCAGTATGCCAGATTTTGATATTGATTTTTGTTATGAACGAAGAGAAGAAGTCATTGAGTATGTTTCTAAAAAATATGGTAATGACAAAGTTGCCCAGATCATTACTTTTGGTACTATGGCAGCCAGAGCTGCTGTTAGAGATGTAGGAAGAGCATTAGGCGTTCCCTATGCTCGAGTGGATACTATCGCTAAAATGATTCCCTGGGAACCCAATATTACTATCGAAAAGGCTTTAAAAATGGAAAGCCAACTCAAAGAATTAATGAAGAATGATAAGGATATAAAAAAGCTGATCGAGACTGCTTTATCTTTAGAAGGTTTGGCTCGACATGCTTCAACTCATGCTGCGGGTATAGTACTTTCACGAATGCCGCTAACTGACTATATTCCTCTACAAAAGACGGCTGAAGGAGAAATATGTACTCAGTATGCTATGGCTGAATTAGAAGAGTTGGGATTATTGAAGATGGATTTTTTAGGACTTCGCACTTTGACTGTAATAAGTAATACTTTAAAAATAATAAAACATACTCGGGAAGAGAAAATTGATATAAATAAAATTCCTTTGGATGATAAAAAAGTATACAAGATGTTATCTAAAGGAAACTGTGCTGGTGTTTTCCAATTAGAGAGTGAAGGGATGAGAGATTTAGTTAAAAAATTAAAACCTGAAAACATAGAAGATATTACTGCCTTGGAAGCCTTGTACAGGCCGGGACCTTTGGGAAGTGGGATGATCGAGGACTTTATTAATAGGAAGAAAAAGACGGTAGAAATAAAATATATACATCCTCAATTAGAGCCTATATTGAAAGAAACTTATGGCGTCATCGTTTATCAGGAACAGGTTATGAAAATTGCCAGTGAATTGGCCGGGTTTACATTAGGACAAGCAGATATCCTGCGAAAAGCTATGGGGAAAAAACAGAAAGAAGTGATGGAAAAACAACGAGAACTTTTTATAAAAGGGGCTCATAAAAATAATATTAAAAAAGATATAGCTGCTGAAATATTTGATTTGATTGCCTATTTTGCCGGATATGGTTTTAATAAATCTCACAGTGTTTCTTATGCCTTTATCTCATATCAGACTGCCTATTTAAAAACTTATTATACCGTTGAGTATATGGCTTCTTTGCTTACTAGTATTATGGGAAACAATGATAAGGTAGCTTTGTACATAAAAGAATGTCGGAATATGAATATTGAAATATTACCTCCTGATATTAATCAGAGCTTGGTAAATTTTACCGTAGTAGAGGGAAAGGCTATCCGCTTTGGATTAGCTGCTGTAAAAAATGTTGGCGAGAAAGCTATAAAAAGTATTATTGATGAACATAAAAAAAAATCTAATTTTATTTCTTTCCTTGATTTTTGCCAGAGAGTTGATTTAAGAGTAGTGAATAAGAGAGTAATCGAAAGTTTAATCAAGTGCGGTGCCTTCGATTCTATTGGTGCAAAAAGATCCCAATTACTGGCAGTTTTAGAGGTAACCTTAAAAAATGGTCAAGAGTATCAAAAATCTAAGGAGAATGGACAGACTTCAATTTTCGATCTTTTTGAAAAAAATAGTTTAGATAAAAATAACGGAAATTACCAGGATAAATTACCAGATATATCAGAATTTTCTAAAAATGAACTTTTGGCCATGGAAAAAGAAATGTTAGGATTATATATTTCCTATCATCCCCTGAATGATTATAAGGAAAAAATAAAGAAAATTATAACTGCTACCTCAATCGAATTAGCCAACCTTTCAGATAGAAGTACAGTAGTTTTAGCTGGAGTGATTAATAATATTAAAAGAAAAACTACTAAAAATGGGAGCCCAATGGCATTTATTACTTTAGAAGATTTAGAGGGTACAGTAGAAATAATTTCATTTCCTAAAGTCTACGAAAAATGTAAAGAAATAATAAAAAAAGATGAGATTATCATAATAGAAGGATATCTTGATGTGGCAGAAGGGAAGATAAAGGTTATTGCTGAGAAAATTACTTTTTTAGAAGAATACATAAAAAATAAAAAACCTACTTCCACAGCAAGAGGGAAAAATCAGAATCTTGCCGAAGAGCTTCATCTCGAGATTAACACTGAAGAAAATGAACCTAGTTTTTTAAAAAAGCTAAAAAAATTATTTTACGAATGTCCGGGGGAAAGTCAAGTAATATTTCATTTCAAGGATAAGCATAAAACTATATTACATGCTGTAGATAAAAAATATTCAGTTAATATAAATGATAAACTAATAGAAGAAATACGTAATATTTCAGGAAATAAAAAAATATGGATAGAAAAACGTTAAAAAAATGAATATAAATATTAAAGGGTTTATTTAAAAATGTGGAAAGTTATTTATATTGCCAAAGATGTTTTATGCGCCAGAAATTTAGAAAATATACTAAAAGAAAATGGAATTGCAACCATTTTAAACCAGTTAGAAGTGAGAAAAGATGAATTAAACGGAAATGTAGAAATATTAGTCCCTACACGCGAAACCCAAGAAGCAGTTGATTTGATTAATCAAGTCCTGATTTATGATGATGATTTATTGGAAGATGATAATTAGTATATAGTATATCGTATATCGTATATCGTATTTGGCAAAGAAAATAGAAGAGAGAAGCCAGACGATAAGATAGTATCGAATATAGAGTATAGCAAAAAATAATAGATAGAAAATAAGTAGAGGTGTATTACATACGCCCTGATAGAATTAGGACTCTTATTTCCTGAATTCTTTTTACGATATACGATATACGAAAAAGTGGTGCCGAAGGTCGGAGTCGAACCGACACGGGCCGCAAGGCTCGCTGGATTTTGAGTCCAGTGCGTCTACCAATTTCGCCACTTCGGCATTTATGTAGCTCTGTGTAAAAATTATAGGTTAAGTAATATTTATTGTCAAGATAAAATAGAACGAAAGAAGAAAATCATGGATAATAGGAAAAAATATATTTTAGTTGATGGACAAGGATTGCTCTATCGTGCCTTTTATGCCTTACCTCAGTTAACCACTACTTATGGCCAGGTTGTTAATGCGGTTTATGGGTTTACCATGATATTAATTAGATTATTAGAAGAAGAAAAACCAGAATATATGACCATTGCCTTTGATACGCCAGTTCCTACTTTCCGACATAAGGAATTTAAAGAATACAAAGCTCATCGGAAGAAAATGCCTGATGAATTAATTAGCCAAATTCCTTTAATCAAAGAGATTATAGATAGTTACAATATTTCTATTTATTCAAAAGAAGGATATGAAGCAGATGATGTTATTGGCACTCTAGCTAAAGAAGCAGAAAAAAGAAATTGTGATACCATTATTGTTACCGGAGACAAAGATGCTTTTCAACTTATCTCTGCTCATACTAAGATGATGGCTACTATCAAAGGAGTAACCGAAGTTAAAATCTATGATGAGGAAAGTATAAGAAAAAAATACGGAGTAGGTCCTGAAAAAATTGTAGATATTTTAGCTTTAAAAGGTGATGCTTCTGATAATATTCCCGGAGTTCCAGGCGTAGGAGAAAAGACTGCTCTGGCCTTGATTAAAGAATTTGGCAGTTTAGAAAATATTTTAAATAATTCTGACAAAATTCCTAAAAAAATTTTAAGAGAACAAATAAAGAAATATGAAAATCAAATTAAAATGTGTAAAAGACTGGCTACAATCGTCAAAGAAGTTCCCATGGAATATGACTTTGATTCTTTTAAGGTTAAATGTCCAAATTACGAAAAATTGTGGAAAATATTCAAAAAATTAGAATTTAAAAACCTATTAAAAAAAATTAATCCCCAAATTAATCAAGAAAAGAGAAAGTTGGCATTCAATTTGGTTGAAACTGAAGAAAAATTAAAGGGAGTGATTAATAAAATTATAGAAAAAAAATATTTTGCTTTTTATTTATTAACTTCCTCAGATAATGCTATTACGACAAATATTTTAGGTATTGCACTCAGTTTTAAAGATAATGAAAATTACTATATCCCGTTATTTTCTTTAAATTTACTAGAAAATACTAAATGCCTTCCTCTTGAATTAGTTTTAGGTCAATTGCGTTCATGCTTCGAAAATGAAGAGATTAGTAAGATTGGCCATGACCTAAAGTTTGCTTTTGTGTTACTTCGTAGGCATAAAATAGAATTAGAAGGGAATAATTTTGATACCATGATTGCGGCCTATCTGTTAAATCCTTCAAGTGAGAATTATAATTTAAGAAATATATTTTGGGAATACTTAAAATATTTAAAGAATAATGAAGATAAAGAAGTCAAACAAAATACTATTATGAGCATAGAGAACGCTTATGAAAACGCTCAAAATTTATTGAAATTAAAAGATACTCTAGAAGAAAAAATGGAAGAAAAAAAATTAATTTCTTTATTTAAAAACATAGAAATACCTTTGGTAAAAGTATTAGGAGAAATGGAAATTAATGGTATTAAAATTAATATAGATTTTCTAAAGAAGCTGTCCAAACAAGTTAATTCTCGTCTTGGAGAGTTGAAAAAAACTATATATAATCTATCTGAAACGGAATTTAACATTAATTCTCCTAAACAGTTGAGTGTTGTACTTTTTGAAAAACTAAAACTACCGGTTATAAAAAAGACGAAAACTGGTTATTCTACTAATGCGGATGTGCTTAATACTTTAGCTCCCCAGCACAAGATTGTTTCCTTTATTCTGGAATATAGAGAATTAGAAAAACTAAAAAATACTTATATTGATAAATTACCTTTTTTAGTAAATATTAAAACTAGTAGGATACATACTTCTTTTCATCAGACTGTCACTTCTACGGGAAGGTTAAGTAGTAGTGAACCTAACCTCCAGAACATTCCCATTAGAACTAAAGTAGGTAGAGAAATTAGAAAGGCTTTTATTGCAGAGGAAGGATTTATGCTACTATCCGCAGATTATTCTCAAATAGAGTTACGTATTTTGGCTCATCTCTCTCAAGATGAAAGTCTGCTTAATGCTTTTAAAAATGATGAAGATATTCATGCTCATACTGCCTCAGAAATATTTGGCCTTGATCAAAATATAATTAGCAAGCAGATGAGAAGGATGGCCAAGGTAATTAATTTTGGTATTATTTATGGCATGAGCAGTTACGGTTTAGCACAAAATTTAGGGATAGGAAGAGAAGAAGCTGAAAAATATATTAATAATTATTTTTATAGATATCAAGGTGTAAAAAAATATATTGAGAGAGAAAAAGAGGAAGCCCGTAAGAAAGGCTATGTAATAACTTTATTAAATCGTAGGAGATATTTAGAAGGCATAAACAGTAAAGATAAAAATATCCGTGAATTCAATGAAAGAATTGCTATTAATGCTCCTATTCAAGGGAGCGCGGCTGATCTAATAAAAATAGCTATGATTAAAATAGATGAATCTTTCAAAAGAGACCGATTTACAAGTAGATTACTTCTTCAAATACATGATGAATTACTATTTGAGATTTATCAGCCAGAGATAGAAAAAGCTAAAACTATTATAAAGAATGTCATGGAAAATAGCTTAAAACTTTCTGTTCCCATAAAAGTTAATTTACAGGTTGGCAATAATTGGGCAGAACTTAATTAGTATATAGTATATAGTATGTAGTATATAGTAAAGAAAATAAAAAAAGTAGGGGCGTATTGCATACGCCCTGATAGCGAATAGAAGGTAGGGGTTCGATTTATCGAACCCGTCAGAGAATTAAAAAACAACACGGGGCGGATAAATCCGCCCCCTACACTAAAAACCAATAACTAACGACTATTCACTATTCACTAACGACTAGTTTTGGGGAGGTACCATGGCATTAATTGTTGGCCTCACTGGTGGAATTGTTGGTGGTAAGAGCACAGTTGCATCAATGTTTAGAGATTTAGGAGCTAAGATTATTGATGCTGATAAGCTTGGTCATAGTGTCATTTTACCATATAAACCTGCCTGGAAGAAAATAGTGAAATTATATGGGAAAGATATTTTACGAAACGACCTGACTATTGATAGAAAAAAACTAGGCAAAACAGTCTTCACAAACCAAATTCTATTAAAAAAATTAAATGAAATTACTCATCCTGAAATAATAAAAATAATTAAAAAGGAAATCAATTCCGCAAGAAATAAAACTCATAACCAGCAAATAATATTAATGATTGATGCTGCCTTAATCTATGAAATCAAGATAGATAGATTCATGGATAAAATAATTGTCGTATATATAGATAAAGATGAGCAAATAAAGAGATTAATTAAAAGAAATAATTTATCCAAAGATGAAGCTTCGCAACGGATAAAATCTCAAATGCCCATGGAAATAAAAGTTGAAATGGCTGATTATGTAATAGATAATAATAATTCGTTGGATGAAACGAAGAAACAAGTTGAAAAAATATGGAAGAGTCTGGTATCTCGCTAAGGAACAGTTAGTTGGTTACTTAGTTACCCGGTTAGGAAAAAGAAGTCAGAATTCAGAAGTCAGAAGCCAGAATAAAAAAACAGAAATATCATAAAAACTGTAGGGGTGTATTGCATACGCCCAAAGAAAACTTTTAGCTTTACGTTTTTAATTTAATGAAGGGATTGCCACGGGTGGCACTCAATATTACTTGAGTGCCACCCTCGCAATGACAATTGAATCAGATTATTTTTTATTTCTCTGACGCAATACGATATACGAAATACGCAATACGAAAAAAAGGGGTGAATATTATGAGTCTTGCTGAAATTATCAAAGTTGCTCGAGGAGAAAGGAAAGCAGATCTATTATTAAAAAATGGGAAGATAATAAATGTTTTTTCCGGTGAAATATACACTACCGATGTAGCAATTTATAAGGATACGATTGTAGGATTGGGGGAAGGATATAACGCCGTTAAGGAAATAGATATCTCTAATTGTTATTTGTCTCCTGGATTCATAGATGGGCATATTCACTTAGAAAGTTCTATGGTAAAAGTTTCAGAATTTGCCAGAACTGTAGTACCAATGGGAACAACTTCAGTGATTATTGATCCTCACGAAATTGCCAATGTATTGGGCTTAGAAGGTATCAGGTATATGTTGGAATCCAGTAAATATAACCCTTTAAATATTTTTATGATGCTTCCTTCCTGTGTTCCTGCTTCATCTTTAGGAACTTCCGGTGCAAACCTTAGCGTAAATGATTTACTCCCACTTTTAGACGAAAAATGGGTTTTAGGGTTGGGAGAGATGATGAATTTTCCGGGAGTTTTAAACCAAATTCCTGAAGTTTTAGATAAAATAGTAGTATCTTCAAAAAAATGCATTGACGGACATGCTCCTAATTTATCCGGTAAGGATCTTTGTGCCTATGTTTCTGCTCAAATTAGATCTGACCATGAATGCACTACAGTAGAAGAGGCTAAAGAAAAATTGAGATTAGGTATGTATATTATGTTGAGAGAAGGTTCAGTTACTCGAAATTTAATCGATCTTTTGCCACTTATAGATGCTGATAATTCCCGGAGGTGTTTCTTTTGTTGTGATGACCGTCACCCTAAAGATTTAATAGAAGAAGGACATATTAATTATATTATCAAAACTGCTATAAAGAAAGGTATAAATCCTATTACCGCTATCAGGATGGCCACTTTGAATACTACTGAATATTTTAGATTAAAAAACTTAGGCGCAATTGCTCCTGGTTATATAGCTGATTTAGTTGTTTTTGATAATTTTAAAGATTTTAACATACTTAAAGTTTTTAATAATGGAAAAATGGTTGCCGAAAACGGAGAGTTATTAAAGCTAACTCCCAAACCATTGGAGGTACCCATTAGAGGGTCAATTAATATCAAGTGGCTTTATCCCGAAGATTTCAAGATTCCGATAAAAGGCAATAAATGCAGAGTGATAAAAATTACTCCAGGCCAAATTATTACTGAAGAAATAATCATAGTTCCTAAAACCGAAAATGGCTTTGTAGTTGTTGATACCAAGCGTGATATTTTAAAAATCGCTGTAATAGAGAGACATCATGCTTCAAAAGAAGTTAGTATAGGTTTGGTAAAAGGGATCGGCCTGAAAAAAGGTGCTATAGGCTCATCTGTAGCTCATGATTCCCATAATATTATCATTGTGGGTACCAATGATAAGGATATGTTGAATGTTGGGGCAGCTATTTCAAAGATGGGAGGCGGATTGGCAATTTCTGTAGATGAAAAAATAGTAGATTTACTGCCTCTGCCTATTGCCGGTCTGATGTCAGATAGACCTTTGTTAGAGGTGAAGGAAAATTTAGACTCAATCTACAAAACTGCCAAAAATTTGGGAGTTACAGTAGATAATCCTTTTATGAGTATCGCTTTTTTATCTTTAGAAGTGGCACCCCATATTAAAATAACCAATAAAGGTTTGGTAGATGTTAACAATTCGAAAATTGTAGATTTATTTTTGGATTAAGCTGATTAAACAATTTAATAATTCTCCAATTTACCAATTGACCAATTTACTGATTCCCAAATTAAAAAAAGTCGTTAGTGTAATAGTCGTTAGTGAATAGTATATCATATATCGCGTGAAAAGAATAAGATTAAAAGAATAAGATTCAAGGGGCACAATAAATTGTGCCCATCTTGTTTCATTGTGTTTTGTTTGTCTTGGGCACGATGCATCGTGCCCCTACAAATTACTCTTATTACACATTACTTATTACTGTTCTTGTCCGAGATACGCGATACACTCTTATCCGAGTAGTTCTTTATTTTTTTAACTATATACTAAATACTAAATACTATATACTATTTAGTAAGTGTATAATTATTTAGCGATAAAGAAAAATTATAAGTTTAGTTTTATAAAGGTGCTGTAAATGACTCAAGAATTTAATTTAGTATCTGATTATCCCCCTCAAGGAGACCAACCCCAAGCTATAAAGAAATTAATAGATGGTGTACATGATGGTTATAAATATCAAACTTTACTCGGAGTAACTGGTTC
>DASRME010000316.1:0-3960 GCA_035648095.1 Atribacterota bacterium
ATTATGCTGTACCCTACCAGTGGTATGAAAAATACGGAATAAGAAGATATGGTTTTCATGGCACTTCATTATTATATGTAGCCAAAAGGGCAGCAGTTCTCCTGAATAAAGATCCCTTTGAATGCAATCTAATCAGTTGCCATATCGGAAATGGCGTCAGTATAAATGCAGTGAAAAATGGTCTTTCTTATGATACCAGTATGGGATTTACCCCTTTGGAGGGTGCCATTATGGGGACTAGAGCCGGAGACCATGATGCCGCCCTGGATTTCTATGTTATGCAAAGGGAGGGTTATTCCACTAAAGAGATGGATGCTATCCTAAACAAGAAAAGTGGAATATTGGGCATTACCGGAAAGTATATAGATAGAAGAGATGTCATTGAAGCTGCTTCCAAGGGTGATGAAAGAGCCAAATTGGCCATCGAAATGGAATCTTACCGATTGAAGAAATATATTGGTGCCTATACTGCCGCTTTGGGAAGAGTAGATGCCTTGATCTTTACCGCCGGAGTAGGAGAGTTGAGCAATATTATTCGTGCCAAGGTATTAGAAGGATTGGATATATTAGGGATTAAGTATGATTCTGAAAAGAATAGGTTAGCCCGAACCAGGAATGCCGAATCCGATATTTCTGCTGAAGATTCTAAGATAAAGGTATTTATTATACCTACCGACGAAGAATTAGTCTTTGTGGAAGATGTAGTAGCCCTACTGGAAGGCACTTATGATATTCATACTCACTTTAAATATACTTTTCAAGATAAAGATTATAGAAATTTAATGAGAGAAAGATCCTTCGAAAAAGAATGCAAAAAAAACCCTGACCTATCTAAAATAAAGGTGGATAGAAGCAACAAGGAAAATTAAAAATAATTTGCTTTTTTCAATAAGAAATTATATACTCTTAAAGTTATTAAGACATCAAATTAGTCGTTAGTGAATAGTCGTTAGTATAAATGTCAGATGCAATTTTATTCAGTTACTTGGTTACTCGGTTTACCAGTTGACCAGTTAATACTAGTCATTAATTTCAAATACAAGTTCTCAGTTGAAAGATGAGAGTTAGTTGATAGAGCTAACCAGTCTGATATTAATTCTTCAACCGGATAACCGATAAACTGGCTAACCATCTTCACGAGATACGATTCACAAGATATGGATTAAGGTTTACGGGAACAAAGTAAATCTCGATAAAATTAAATTATAATATAGAATAAGGAGGTATACGTTATGCCGGTACCAAAAAGAAAAACATCCAAATCAAGAAGAGATAAGAGACGTACCCACTGGAATTTAAATGAAGTAAACTTGGAGGAATGCCCAAGATGTCATGAGATGAAATTGCCTCATAGAGCGTGTCTTGAGTGTGGTTATTACGATGGGAATAAAATTATTTCAACTTCTGTAAAAGAAATAAAAAAGAAAAAAGAAGTGAAAGAAGTAAAAGAAATAAAAAAGAAAAAAGAAGTGAAAGAAGTAAAAAAGAAATAGATTATAATAGATTATAATCGTTAGATACAAAAAAGTGTTACAATTAATTTATCAAATTGTAGCACTTTTTTATTTTAATTTATACTATCTGATACAAATAAAAAACAGGCTTGATTTCTAAAATAGGATAATGTATAATACTTACAATTAGTAGTTACTAATAATAGGTGCTATTAATAAAAATAAAATAGGTGACAAGAAAATGGTTCAGAATCTAAGTAAATTTGATAGACAAAAAAAAATAAAAGAATATATTTTGAAAGATCCATTTTTGTCCGATAAAAAACTTGCTGAATTATTTAATTTCAGTGTGCAAACTATTCGATTAGATAGACTGGAAATGAGTATTCCCGAAATGAGAAAACGAATAGTACAAGTTGCTAAAAATACTTCCTCAAGTGATAAGGTAAAATCTTTAAGTAAAGAAGAAATAGTCGGGGAGCTAATAGATATAGAGTTAGGTAAAAATGGCATTGCTATTTTAAAAACTACAAAAGATATGGCTTTCAACAGAACGGGGATAGTCAGAAGTCATTATATATTTTCTTTAGCTGATTCATTGGCAATTTCCATCATTGATGCAGAAGTAGCCTTAACTGGGATTGTTCGTTTACGCTATAAAAAACCTGTTTATGCCGGACAGACCTTGGTAGCCAAAGCAAGAATTGTCCGCAATAAGGGTAATAAGTATTTAGTATCGGTTCACGTAAAGACCGAACAAAAAGAAGTATTTACAGGAAAATTAATCATTTTTACAGTTAACAATAATGGTAAAAAAGGAGAAGACTTAAATGAAAATAGCGGTTGATGCTATGGGAGGAGATTACGCTCCCGAAGAAGTTGTGAAAGGTGCAGTTTTGGCATTAGAAGAAAGAGAATTAGAGATTATCTTATTGGGCAGCATGGAAAAAATTAAAGAAGAATTAGCAAAATATAAGTATGAAAAAAATAATATTTCAATTGTAAATTGTAAAGAATCTATTGAAACAAGTGATTTTCCTTTAAGCGCAATACGTAGTAAAAAGGATTCTTCTATAGTAGTAGGAATGAAATTGTTAAAAAGTGATGAGGCGGATGCCTTTATTTCTGCTGGAAACAGTGGAGCGGTTATGGCTGCAGCTATCTTGGAATTAGGATGTGTTTCTCAAATAAGACGCCCTAGTGTCGGTGCTATACTCCCCTCGGTAAAAGGAAAAGTATTGGTATTAGATGTAGGCGCCAATGTTGATTGCAAGCCGGAGCATCTACTTCAGTTCGCCCATTTAGGAAGCAAATATGCCAAACATATCTTAAAAATGGAAGATCCAAAGATAGGATTACTAAATATCGGCGAGGAAGAAAATAAAGGAAATAAATTTGCTCAAGATGCTTATAAAATATTAAAAAATAGCAACATAAATTTTGTGGGGAACATTGAAGGTAAGGATATTTTTAAAGGGAAAGTTGATGTTGCAGTATGTGATGGTTTTATCGGTAATATATTATTGAAATGTTCTGAGGGATTAGCAAAAATGCTTTTAACTGAGATAAACCAAATGGTTATCAGTCAGCTTCCACAGAATCAAGAAATGGATAGATTAAAGGAAAATTTTATGAATTTAGTAAAAATAACCGATTATACAGAACAGGGGGGATCTCCTTTATTAGGAATAAATGGATTATGTTTTATATGCCATGGAAGATCTAAAGCTAAAACTTTTAAAAATGCCATCCTTAATACCGGAAAATTTGTGGATTCTAATATAATCGAGCACTTTAAGGAGATAAAAATAGAATGAACAAATTAACCGATAAATAAGGAGATAACATACATTAATGGAAAATATTCGAAATGTTAAAATAATAGGAACGGGCTCGTACATTCCAAAAAAAGTTCTGACCAATGATGATTTAGAAAAAATGGTAGATACAAATCACGAATGGATTATCACTAGAACTGGTATTGCTGAACGACATTTAGCTGAAAAAAATGAAATTACTTCAGATCTTGCTTCAAAAGCAGCTTTGAAAGCTTTAAAAAATGCCAATATTAAACCTGAGGAGATAAATCTAATCATTGTTGCTACCAATTCTCAGGATATGATTTTTCCGGCCACCGCTTGTATAGTTCAAAAAAATATTAAAGCTGTAAATGCTGCAACTCTTGATCTGCAAGCAGGCTGTTCAGGTGCGATCTATGCCTTAATTACCGCTTGGCAGTATATTGCTACAGGTTTTTATGATAATGCCTTAATCATTGGAGCAGAGACTCTCTCAAAATTTGTTGATTGGACTGATAGAAATACTTGTATTCTCTTTGGTGACGGAGCAGGAGCTGCCGTTTTAAAAGCCGACAGGGAAAAAGGAATTCTTTCTGGATGTCTGGGAGGAGACGGTTTTAATCATGAGTTAATTATGATACCTGCCGGACTTTCCAAGAATCCTGCTTCTCATAAAACTGTAGAAGAGAAGATGCACTATGTTAAAA
>DASRME010000317.1:0-2186 GCA_035648095.1 Atribacterota bacterium
CTGGAATCTTTACAGATTTAATCCAGCAGCTAAGGCGGAAGGAAAAAATCCATTTACGCTGGATTCAAAGGCTCCAACAACAAGCTTCAGAGAATTTATTCTGGACCAGACAAGATATTCGTCGTTAACAAAAGAATTCCCGGATGTAGCTGACAAGCTGTTTGCGGTAACGGAAGAAAATGCAAAGGAAAAGTATTCTTCCCTGGTAAAGTTGTCTGAATAAACTGGATGGCAAGTGAAGAAATGTACTGAACTAATAGCGCTAATAATTAACAAACAGTTATGTAAAGAGGTGTATGATGAAAGAACTTTTTAAAAATTGGAATTATGCAAAGCACGCTTGTACAGTAACGACATTTTATGTAACAGCATGTATTGTTGGTAATTTGTTAATGGAAACGCCAAAAAAAATGAAAAATGTTGAATGTTGCTCTGTTTCGAAATGTGTCAAACAGCTTTCAAAAAAAGAAAAGATTTTTAATGCTGTTGTTGCCGGTGGCTACGTATTTGATATGACAGCAACGTACGGGATTATCAAACTTATTCAGAGGAAATGCTGCAGGTAGCCAGTGTTGAGAAATATTGCAAATAACAAAGGTTTAAAATGAAGGATTAAAATGAATTCGAAAAAGTGAATTCGAAAAATGAAAGATTAAAATGAAGGATTCCCCTAATGAAGGGGAATCCTTTTTTACTTGAATAATGCAGTGCCAGCGTAAATGGAATATATTTACAAAAATAATAAATAATGGTATTATTAATAAAACTGAACTTATTTAAATTGGAATGAAAGAGGGTGCTTGGTTTGTATTTATCACGGGAATTGATTTTAGCGGAAAAAACCTATTACAATGAGCTAATAGAAAAATTTGAAAAAGAATTGCTTGTGCTGCCAATCGGGTGTATTTCAAAAAAACGTATTAAAGGAAAGGACTATTTTTATCATCAGACATGCAAAACTATTCAAGGCAGGCCTAAAAAATCCAGCAAAGAACAATTTGGTTTGGTTAGGAAGAAACAAATAATAAGCACGTATTTAAAAAAAGAGGATTTGGATGTTATGGCTGGTATAAAAAGGAAAAGATTTATTGGAAAAAGTATACCTAAAATAAGAAAGGCTTTAAAGATACTTGAGCAGCTGTCAGAAAAATATTACCCCTATGATCCTTCAGAAATAATAAATAATTTATCGGGAATATATTCAAATATTCCAATTGCGGAATTTAATAGAGAGAGATACGGAGCCAGCCTTGAATGGCTTGGTTTAAAGGAAGTTCAAAACGATTTCTTTACTGAAAATTTAAGACATATTACAACAAGCGGCAGAATTGTGAGATCAAAGTCGGAAGCAATTATAGCAGATTTATTGGATTCAAACAATATTTCATACAAGTATGAAGTAGAAATAGACGTCGGGAATAAAAAGTATTTCCCTGACTTTGCTGTATTTAGAAAAAGTGACAATACAATTATTTACTGGGAGCATTTTGGACTCATGTGCAATGAAGATTATGCAAATACAATGCTTAATAAAATAAATGATTACCATTCTGCCGGTATTATACTTTGGGATAATTTGATTATGACCGCAGACAGCCTGGAAGGAAGTATTGATGCTAAAAGAATTAACAATATGATTAAAACAGTTTTGCTCACTTAGTGAGTTTGGCATGGTAAAGCAGAGGGGTAAAGACGTTGATATAAATAAGGTTTAATCAAGTAGCGAAAGAAGAGGAACCTAATGTAGATAAGGCTTAATCAAGGAGTGAAGTGATTGCTTAGAAAAATACGATGAAAGTTGAGGCGGTTAACCTGCGGAATGTAATAAAACGGTAAGAAGGTTATGCCTATTGATTATTGATTCTAATATTATGCAATCTGGTTAATAATTACACTGATTTTAAAGAAATAATGAAGAGTATGCCTAACTGAAGAGATATAGTTATACTACTTATTAAAAAATTTAAAAAAAAAGGGTAGAATAGTATTTAAAAAAGCTTTCACCAAGAGTTTGTTAACCTTAAATTATCAAAAAATTGAAAGAAACGCCTAACAAAATAGAAAAGGTTATGTGAACTGTGCATGAAACCAGATGAAATAGTATAACTTCTTTTTAAAAATAGCCTTACTTTATCAAGGAGAAAATAGAGTTAACCTTTTAAGCTTAAATAGACGCTGTATACGCC
>DASRME010000318.1:0-2772 GCA_035648095.1 Atribacterota bacterium
CTATTCTGGATAGAGATGAAATTATCTATCTTCATTGCGTAGGCAGTGATAATACCCTTAAATTAGATTTAAGGATTGGTTCTAATCAGCCTGCTTATTGTGCTGCTGTGGGAAAAGTCTTATTAGCTTATTTAAGCGAGCGGGAGTTAACTAGCTATTTACAAAGAGTAAAATTAAAATCTTATACCCCTTATACTGTTACCAATAAAGAATATTTAAAGAAAGACCTGAAAATGATTAGAGAAAGAGGGTATAGTTTTGTTACTGAGGAGTATATGGCAGGAGTATCTTGTGTAGCTGTTCCTATAAAAGATAATCAAGGTAAGGTTTATGCCGGCTTAGGTTTTAGCGTCCCCACAGTTAGAATGGATAAAGAGAAACTATCTTTATTAATAGATTCATTAATTTCTACAGCACAAAAAATTACCATACCCGGATTTTTTTAGTTATAGTGTATTGCACTATCCTATATCGTGAGGAAAATAGGATTCAGGGTTCAGAAGCCAGAAGTCAGAATTCAGGAGTTAAAGAAGTAGGGGCGTATTGCATACGCCCTTAAAAGGTAGACTATTCAATATTCACTAACGACTAAACCACGCGATACGCAGAACTCAATACGCAATACTAAATAAAAAGAAGATAGGAGAAAAAATTGAAGGCAAAAGATATTTTAACTGAAAAAGAAGGAGGGAGATTGTTTCTGCTGGGTAATGAAGCAGCAGTTAGAGGAGCCTTAGAAGGTGGCGTCTCTCTGGTTTCCACTTATCCCGGTACGCCATCTTCAGAAATAGGAGATGTATTTTACAAGATTGCCAGGGAGGCAGGAGTATATTTTGAATTTTCCGTTAACGAGAAAGTAGCTTTGGAAGTTTCGGCAGCTGCTGCATCCGCTGGGTTGCGTTCCTTTGTCTTCATGAAACATGTAGGATTAAATGTCGCTGCTGATTCTTTTATGAGCGTAGTTTATACCGGAGTAGAGGGAGGGATGATTATTCTGTCTGCTGACGATCCTTCCATGTACTCATCTCAAAACGAACAAGATAACCGCATTATGGCTCGTTTAGCAGGGATACCTTTATTAGAACCATCTAATCCGCAAGAAGTAAAGGATCTGATGAAATTTGGTTTTGAGCTTTCAGAACAATTTAAGATTCCCGTACTGATGCGTACTACTACCAGAATATCCCATATGAGAGGAATAGTTAACTTAGGCCCGGTTATCAAAGGGAAGAAAAAAGGATTTTTTAAGAAAAACCCAGAACAATATGTAGTAATGCCTGCTTATGTAACAAAACTGCGCAAAGAGCTGATGGATAAACTAAACAAGATAAAAGGAATTGCCGATAATTCTCCCGTAAATATGATAATAGATAAGGGAGGAAAAGCCTTAGGTATTATCACTAGCGGAGGAGCTTTTAACTATGTAATGGATGTAATAAATGAGAATGATTTAAAGGTAAAAATTTTAAAACTGGCGTTTTCTTATCCCTTCCCGGAAAAATTAGTTTTGGATTTTATCAACAATGTAGAAAACATATTAGTGGTAGAGGAAGTAGAACCGGTAATAGAGAAAGAAGTCTTATCTATAATAGGAAAGCATCATATAAGAAAAAAGGTATATGGTAAGTTAGATGGGACCCTCTCTCGTATTTATGAATATAATCCGGATATTGTTTCAGCAGGGGTAAGTAAAGCAATAAATAAAGAATTAATCAAAAGAGAAAAATTTAGTACTGAACTTCCTTTACCTGAAAGACCACCGGTACTTTGTCCCGGATGTCCTCACCGGGCAACTTATTTTGCCCTGAAAAGTGCTATAAAAAAATTAAAATTAAAAGAAGAAGAAATAATATACTCAACAGATATAGGATGTTATGCTCTGGGTTTGCAACCTCCCTATAAGATGGGAGATTACTGTCTATCAATGGGATCAAGTATCGGGATTGGTTGTGGATTTTCCAAGGCAACCAATCAGAAAATAATATCTTTTATTGGAGACTCAACTTTCTTCCATGCAGGCATTCCTCCTTTAATTAATGCAGTTCATAACAAAGCCAAAATGCTATTAGTAGTATTTGACAATAGGATAACTGGAATGACTGGGGGGCAGAGTAATCCGGGGATGCCAGTAGATGGAATGGGTAATCCTGTCCCGGAAGTTTCTATAGAGAAAATTGCTCGGGGAGTAGGTGCAGGCTTAGTAAAGATCATTGACCCGATTGATTTAAAGAAGGCAGAAGAAACATTTAAGGAAGCATTAAAATTTGAAGGTGTAGCAGTGATTATCGCCAGACACACTTGTGCCAAGATTACTGATACGGAAAATAGGAAAAAAGGTATAAGTATCAAATATACCGTTAAGCAGGAAGAGTGCATCAAATGCTTAATCTGCGTGAAGAATTTTACCTGTCCGGCTATCTTTATAGAAAAAGATGGTTCTGTTAATATCAACCCATTATTATGCGATGGTTGTGGAGTTTGTGCCCAGGTGTGTCCAAAGGAAGCGATAGAGGTGAAAAAATGAAGAATATATACAAAATTCATCTTATTGGAGTGGGCGGGCAAGGGACAGTTAAAGCCTCTACTATTGTGGGAGAAGCAGCAATGAAGAAAGGGTTAAATGTAGTAATGAGTGAAGTGCACGGTATGGCTCAGAGGGGTGGAACTGTGGTAACCGAACTTAAGATTGGTGAAGCACAAAGTCCTTTAATTGAAGAGGGAGCAGCAGATTTATTGATTGCCTTTGAACCGACAGAAGCTCTAAGGTCTTTC
>DASRME010000319.1:0-4752 GCA_035648095.1 Atribacterota bacterium
GCATAAATAGTATATAGTATGTCGTATATCGTATATCGTAAGAAATTTAAAACTTAAAACTTTTTTTCTTAAGCCTTAGTCAGCCGATCCAGATTTAATTTATTAACTAGCTAACTAATTATATACACTTTCTGAATTCTATTTTTCTAACGATATACGAAATACGGGGAGTAGTTTTATGTCCTTTAATGATATAGTTGGACAAGAAAGAGCAATAAAAATACTTACAAAATCTCTAAAAGAGAATAAAATATTTTCGTCTTATATTTTTGTTGGGAGTGAAGGAACTGGTAAAAAGTTTACTGCGATAGAATTCGCCAAGGCAGTAAATTGCTTGAACCTTAATAAAAATATTGAAGCTTGTGAGAATTGCCAGTCATGCAATGAGATTAATAAACAATATTGCCCAGATTTAAAAATAGTTGAAGCAACAAAAGACACGATAAAAATTGAACAAATAAGAGAAATACGAAAAGATATAGAACTAAAGCCGTTTAAAATTAAAAAAAAAGTATATATAATAGACAAAGCAGAAAAAATGACCCTTGAGGCATCAAATTGTTTGCTAAAAACTATCGAAGAACCTCCTTATTATGCAATAATTATTCTGATTTGCTCAAAAATAGATTCAATTTTGCCTACTATAGTTTCACGTTGCCAGATAGTAAATTTTGGGCTAATAACTTCCCTTAAGATAAAAAAGCTATTATTGAACAGAATAAATGATTTAGAAAAAGACAAAGCTGAAATAATTTCTAAATTAGCGCTAGGAAGCATTGGAAACGCTTTTAAATTACTAGCAGATAAGGAATATTTTATTAGAAGAGAAACATTTTTAAACTACTTATCAATATTAGTTCCTGAAAAATATAGCTACGATTTTTTTGAAAAAGTTGAGAAAATAATATTAGAAATAGATAGAATAGAAGAAACTTTAGAAATGATCAAATTGTGGTATCGTGATATTTTAATCATTAAAAATACAGGAAATCAAAAATATATTGTCAATTGTGATAAATTAGAAGTGCTTGGTAAGAAATCTCAATTATATTCCCAAAAAATGCTAATTGATATCCTAAATTATATAGAAATAGCAGAAGAATATTTGATGAAAAATGTAAATAAGAGTCTCATTTTAGAAAGATTATATATAAAGATGGTAGGTGTTGAGTATTGCCTAAAGTAACTGGTTTAAAATTTAACAAAACAAATTATATCTATTATTTTAAAGTTGATAGTAAGATTCAATTAAAAAAAGGGGATGTGTGTTTAGTAAAAACATCTATTGGTTTAGATCTTGGCACAGTTGTGATTCCTTTTAAATTTATAAAAACCAATGAAATAGATACCCCGCTAAAGAATATACTAAGAAAAGCGAATAAAGAGGATTTTAAAAAACTCGAAATAATAAGGCAAGAGGAAGATGATGCTCTAAATATCTGTAAAGAGAAGATAAAAAAATACAACCTACCAATGAAATTAGTGTATGTTAAGTATTTATTTGATAAAAGTCGGATAATATTCTATTTTATTTCTGCTCAGCGAATAGATTTTAGGGAGCTAGTTAAAGATTTAGTTAAGCTCTTTAAAACAAAAGTCGAACTGAGACAGATCGGAATAAGAGATGGGACAAAAATGATCGGCGGTATAGGAATATGCGGGCGAGAAGTGTGTTGCGCATCTTTTATTCAAAAGTTTACTCCAATTCATATTAATATGGCAAAAATACAAAAAATTGCCATGAATCAATCTAAAGTATCCGGCCTTTGCGGTAGATTAATGTGCTGTCTGTCTTATGAATCCGAATTCTATAAAGAGTGTTTAAAAAAGTATCCTAGATTGAAAGAAAATATTGAAACTGAAAAGGGTAAAGGTAAGGTTATAGAGGTAAACGTTTTAAAAAAATATGTTATAGCAGAATTAGAAACTGATGGTGGAATTATGAAAAAAATTAAAATACCCGAAGAAGAATTCGAAAAACTTGGAATAAAAAATATAAGCACTAAAAATAATGATGATAAATGATATAATGAATGATATAAAAATATGTTTAAACTTAAAAAAAATGAAAAAATAGAAGACCTTGAAGCTAAAGGACTAAAAATTATTCAAGCAAAGGACTCATATCGTTTTTCGGTAGATTCTATTTTATTGCTCAATTTTGTTAGACTTAAAAACTTTGAAAATATTATTGATTTAGGAACTGGTTCTGGAATAATTCCTCTGCTTTTATTTGGCAAAGGAAAAGGATTATCTATTTATGGAATTGAGATACAAAAAGATTTAGCGGATATGGCCAGAAGAAGCGTTGAGTTAAATAAATTGCAAAATGGCATAACTATAATTCAAGAAGATTTCAGAAAGCTTAAAAATATTTTTAAAAATCAGCAATTTGATGTTGTGGTAAGTAATCCTCCTTACATTTCTCTGGGAAAAGGGAAGATTAATCCTTCGAGCAGTAGAGCAATTGCACGGCACGAAATCAAAGGTGATTTAGAGGATATAATCTTCGTAAGTCATTATTTGCTAAAGGATAAAGGAAGAATTTATTTAATTTATAAAAGTGCAAAACTAATAAGATTAGTGATAACTTTAAAAAAATATGGTTTTGAACCAAAGGTTATTAAATTTATTCATCCTTGGCCAGGAAAAAATGCGAATCTTGTGCTAGTAGAGGGAATAAAAAGTGGAAAAGAAGAATTAAAAATCGAAGACCCTATTTTCCTTAATTTTAACAAAAAAAAGGAGATAAGTAAGTAATTTGAATCAAAATAAAGATGATGGTACTTTATATATTTGTGGAACACCTATAGGAAATTTAGAAGATATTACTTTAAGGGTTATAAAGATTTTAAAAGAGGTAAAATTTATTGCAGCTGAAGATACCAGACATACAAAAAAATTATTAGATCATTACCAGATAAATACAAAAGTTACAAGCTATTATGAATATAATAAATTTAAAAAAGCCCCCTATCTGGTAGAAATATTAAAAAATGGTCAGGACATTGCTCTGGTTTCTGATGCGGGTATGCCAGGAATTTCCGATCCCGGGTATGTATTGATAAATTTAGCCTTAAAAAATAATATAAAATTAATTCCTGTACCCGGTGTTTCAGCGCTAATAACTGCATTAGTCGTATCAGGGTTACCAACCGATAAGTTTGTTTTTGAGGGATTTTTACCTCGTAAAATTAAAGAGAGAAAGAAGTATTTTAGAAGTATTGAAAATGAGGAGAGAACCATTATTTTCTATGAAGCTCCGCATAGGTTAAAAAAAGCTCTTAAAGATATGCTTGAAATATTAGGAGATAGAAAAATAGTAATAGCTCGCGAATTGACCAAGAAATACGAAGAGATAATAAGAGGGAACTTAATCCAGGTCCTAAGTGAGATTAATACAAGAGAGATAAAAGGTGAAATTACTCTAATCGTTCAAGGGGGATCTAAGGATAAAGGAAACGATACTATAGATTTTTTAATGAAAGAATGTATAATTGAAGAATATTTGAATAAACTAAAAATGCAGGGTTATTCTAATAAAGAAATAATAAAAATATCACAAGAAAAATTTAGTATTCCTAAAAATATAATTTACAAAAAATTATTGGAAATAAAAAATAAATAGTATTTCGTATATCGTATACCGTATATCGTTAAGAAGCCA
Organism: Atribacterota bacterium; assembly: GCA_035648095.1. Classification (GTDB taxonomy): domain Bacteria; phylum Atribacterota; class Phoenicimicrobiia; order Phoenicimicrobiales; family Phoenicimicrobiaceae; genus Sediminicultor. The sequence continues at coordinate 3,668 of DASRME010000319.1, forward strand.
GAAGCCAGAATATAGTATCCAGAAGTTAAAAAATTTCATAGGATTTAGAGGGTAGTGTATTATAATTCTATTGCGAAATACGAAATACGATATACGATATACGACATACGAAATGCAAGAAAAGAAAGGTGAATTTTGATGAAGGAAAATAATCAATCTAAAAAAACATTTTATATAACTACTCCTATCTATTATGTTAATGATGTGCCACATATCGGACATGCCTATACTACTATTGCAGCAGATATTATGGCCAGATATAAAAAACTATCCGGATATGATGTCCTTTTTTCTACCGGGACAGATGAACATGGTCAAAAAATTGTTAGTTCAGCAGAAAAAGTAAATTTAACGCCTCTTGAGCTAGCAGATAAAGTGGTATTAAAGTTCAAAAATCTCTGGCCTTTATTAAATATAAAATATGATGATTTTATACGCACAACTGAACCAAGACATATTAAAGTAGTGCAAGAAATATTTAATAAGTTATACGAAAAAGGCGATATTTATAAAGGTGAGTATGAGGGCTGGTATTGCGTACCCTGTGAAACATTTTGGACTGAAACGCAATTGACGGATAAAATATGTCCTACTTGTGGGAAGAAGGTAGAGAAAATAAAAGAAGAAAGTTATTTCTTTAAGATGTCAAAATATCAAGATCAAATATTATCATACTTTGAAAAACATCCTGAATGCATTCAACCAGGAACAAGAAGGAATGAAATTATAAGTTTTATAAAAGGCGGTCTTAAAGATCAGAGTATAACCAGAACAAAAAAAAGCTTAAAATGGGGGATAGATGTTCCTTTTGATGATAATCATGTCATTTATGTCTGGTATGATGCTTTATTGAATTATATTACTGTAGCCGGATACAATGCAGATAAAGATAAATTTAAAAAATATTGGCCGGCAGATGTTCATTTAGTCGGAAAAGATATATTAAGATTCCATACTGTTATCTGGTTCACTATGTTAATGGCGGCTGAAATTGAACTTCCACGAATGGTTTTTGCACATGGTTGGTGGACTATAGAGGGAGAGAAAATGTCAAAATCTAAAGGTAATGTAGTAGACCCCTATGA
>DASRME010000320.1:0-6949 GCA_035648095.1 Atribacterota bacterium
ATAGAAGATTGTCAAGTTTTTAAAAAAGAAGGAAAAACTTTCTGGAAATGTCGAAATTGCGGCAATGTTTATGAAGGAGCTGAAGCACCCGAAATCTGCCCCGTATGCAAACATCCCCGGGCTTATTATGAGTTAAAGGAAAAAAATTATTAAATTGAACTGTTATTAAAGATAGGTAAAAATATTTTAAAAGTTAGAGAGGATAAATATAAATATGACCCAAGAAAAAAACACCTTAAAAGAAAGAGTAGAAACTGCTTTAGAAAAGATAAAGCCAGCACTTCAGGCTGACGGAGGGAATGTGGAGCTGGTCGAAGTTACTCCGGAGGGAATAGTAAAGGTTAAATTAACTGGTGCCTGCTATGGTTGTCCGATGAGTCAGATGACTTTAAAGATGGGTATCGGCAGGACTTTAAAAAAAGAAGTTCCGGAAGTAAAGGAAGTTGTTGAAGTATAGACTTGCAATAATGTAAAATTATATAAGGAGAATTTAAAAAATGGAAAATTTAATAGAAAATAAGTTTCCTTTAATTGGCGATCGTTTGCCTAAATTGGAAGTTCAGACTACTCAGGGGAAGATGACATTACCGGATGATTTCTCAGGAAAATGGCTTGTTTTGTTTAGCCATCCAGCAGATTTTACCCCAGTGTGCACGACAGAATTTGTATCTTTTGCTAAGAAACACGAAGAATTTAGAAAGCTTAATTGTGAGCTTATTGGGCTCTCCATGGATCAAGTATTTTCCCATATAAAATGGATAGAATGGATTGAAGAAAAATTAGGAGTAGAAATCCAATTTCCTATTATTGCCGATACCGGCATAGTAGCAAATAAACTCGGAATGATACATCCCGGATCAGGGACCAATACTGTTCGAGCTGTCTTTATCATTGATCCAAAAGGGGTAATCAGGTTAATATTATTCTATCCTGCTACAATAGGAAGGAATATGGATGAAATCTTAAGAGTGGTTAAAGCATTTCAAGTTTCAGATAAAAATGGAGTGGCTATCCCGGCTAATTGGCCCAATAATGAACTGATGAAAGATGAAGTGATCATACCGCCACCGACTGATATTAAAACCGCTAAAGAGCGGAGGGGCATGCCCAATTGTTATGACTGGTGGCTGTGTCACAAAAAACTATAAGATAAAGAGAAAACTAGAAAATTTAGTATTGATTTATAAAATATAGACAGGAGGTGAAACATGATGAGCGGAGAATTGAAAAAGTTGGGAGTTCAAATGGGAAAATTAGGAAAGGAACTGCCTTCCGTAATGACCGCCTTCTCTAAGTTAGATCAGGAATGTGTAAAAGAAGGGGCGCTTAGCAATAAAACTAAAGAATTAATTGCCTTGGGGATAGGAATAGCGATAAGATGCAAATACTGTATTCAATTTCATGCTGCTGAAGCAGTGAAATCTGGGGCAACACGTGCAGAAATGTTAGAAACAGCAAGTGTCTCAATATTTATGGGTGGCGGCCCTGCAGTGACTTATGCGGCGACAATCCTTCTTGAGGTATTGGACGAATTAGGCGTAAAATAAAGTGAGTAATTTTATAGTAAAAGTAATCTAAAGTATGGGCTTTGTGATTTACTGTTTATGTTTAACATAACAATATTTTACAAAGCCCAACTTGCTATAATAACTAATTCCTTTACTTTCTTTTTTTTTGCGAGTTAGAAAAAACTTTCTATTTCCTATAGAGACAAAATAGATTATTTGTCGTTTCTTTTCTTTTTTGCTGAAGTGTATTATAATATATGAAAATTGTTTTTTCTTTTCTATATTATATTTAGGAGGAGTTATTATGAAGAGATGTTTTTTGTATGTGCTTATTTGTATGTTCTTGTTTTCCTTCCACTTTGTTTCAATGGCTGAAGACCCCCTTGTACAAGCTGATGCACTTTTTGAAAAAGGGGATATAAGCAGTATACTTGAATCGATACCTCTCTACATCATGGCGGTGGAAGCCAATCCGGACAGTTATGAAGCCAATTGGAAATGTGCCCGTGCCCATCGAGAGTATGCTGACCATGCTCTTGAAGGGGAGTATGAAGGATGGAAAGACATTTGTAAAGAATATGGGAAAAAAGGAATGGGGTATGCAGAAAAAGCCGAGGAACTTGAACCTGAGAAAATTGAGGGACACTATTATTTTGGATTGAGTGCAGGAACTTACTCTGATGGCGTTAGTATACTTAAGGCTTTAAAAGAGGGATTAAAAGGAAGCACTCAAGATGCTTTTTATAAAGCTTATGATATAGACAAGATGTATGATATAGGAGGTCCAATGTTAGCGATAGGACGTTTCTGGCATCAACTTCCCTTTCCCTTTAAAAATAAGAAAAGAGCAGAGAAATATTTTGAGGAACGTTACCCCTATTTTCCTGATGACCCTGAAGGTTTGGTTTATTATGCAGAATTGTTGATAGATAGTAGAAAAAAGGATGAAGCAAGACCTTTATTGGAAAAGGCAATTGCTGGTGATGAGCCCTTCTATGTCCAATGGGCTCAAAGATTATTAGATGATTTATAAAAGAATAATAAGAAGGGGGGGGGAATACCTTTCCCCTTTTTATTATTCCTTGTTCCACCATCTTGATTAATTGACAAGGATATTAACCGAAGTATATTATAATAAAACCATGTTAATTAAATTTATTATTTCTTACTACAAAAAAACTCCCCTTAAGATGTTATTTGGATTTCTTATGCTGGTGGCAGTGGATATTGCCCAACTCATCTCTCCCCGCATAGTTCAACGAGCGATAGATTATATTATTGCTACTTACACTACTTCCGGAAATAATTATTCTTATCTAGGGAAGTTTACTTTCTTAATCTTTGCCCTGGCTATAGCTATTGGAATTTTTAGATTTTTTTGGCGAATGATCATTATCGGGATGTCCCATTTTATCGAAATGGATTTTAAGAACAGGCTGTTTAAACATCTGCTTTTACTCTCCAACTCTTTTTTCACCAGAACAAAGGTTGGAGATATTATGGCCCATATGACCAACGATATGACCGCAGTGAGAAGGGCTTGTTCCTTCGGAGTTATTTCCGGTTTTGATGCCGTCTTTCTTTTTTTGGCCACTCTCATATTTATGTTAACGATTAATGCAAAACTAACTCTTTATGCCCTGATTCCTTTTCCTATCATTTCACTTATATCATTATTGTTTGTAAGGCTATTATTCAAAAAATTTAAAAGTGTGCAGGAATCATTTTCTTTGTTGACTGAAAAAGTACGTGAAATGGTATCCGGTATAAAAATTATCCAGGCATTTCAGCAAGAAGAGCCGGAATCTAAGAACTTTGATAGATTAAGCCAGGAATATCTGGAGGAAAATATTTCTCTTATTAAAACATGGGGTACTATGTTTCCTTTGATATTCTTATTTGCTGAGATTGGCATGGCGATTTTACTTTGGGTAGGAGGTCAGCAAGTTATCCTTAATGAGCTTACTATTGGTGAATTAGTGGCCTTTCTTTCCTATATGGGGATTATTGTCTGGCCCATGATGGCAGTAGGAATGGTGACTAATGTATACCAGCGGGGCAATGCTTCTTATAAACGTATACTTGAACTCCTTGAAGAGAAACCGGATATTTACGATACCCATCGTGCAGAGTATCATACATTAAAAGGCAATATAAAACTGGAGAACATTTACTTTTCTTATAAGGAACAGGCTGTGCTGGAAAATGTAAATATTGATATCAAACAAGGGCAGTATATAGGAATATGCGGGAAGATAGGTTCCGGAAAAAGCATAGTAGCTAAATTAATTTTAAGAATGATTGAACCCCAAAAGGGGAGAATATTTTATGATTCCATAGATTATAGAAAGATAAAGATAGCAGCGGTAAGGGATAGCATAGGGTATGTCCCTCAGGATTCTTTTCTGTTCTCAGATACCATAGAGGATAATGTTAGGTTTGGTAAACCTGATGCAGCCTTAGAGGAGATAGTGGAGGCTTGCAAGGTTGCTTCAATCGATAAGAATATCATGGCATTAAAATATCAGTATAAAACGCTTGTGGGAGAGAAAGGGGTCACTCTATCCGGGGGTCAAAAACAGAGGTTATGTATTGCCCGGGCGATTATTAGAAGACCCCAAATACTTATTCTTGATGATGCCCTAAGTGCGGTGGATACCAATACCGAAAAGGAGATTATCCGGAATTTAGGAAATTATTCTAAAGGTATTACGACCATTGTAATATCACACCGCATATCCTCCTTTATAAAAGCAGATAATATATTTGTTCTGGATAAGGGAAGAATTGAAAACAGCGGCACCCATCGAGAACTGATTAAAAAATCTGATATCTATAAAAATATTTATAAAATTCAAAAATTGGAAGAATAAAGATGACAGAAGAAAAATTATATTCCGGTCTGGATAGAAAAATATTTTCTAAATTATGGCAATATGGAAAGCCTTACGGTGGGAAGATTTTAATCATATTCGTTCTTATTCTGGCCATAGGCGGCATACAAATTGCCCTTCCCTTGATCACTAAAAATGTGATAGATAATTATATTGAAAGAAGTTATCTAAGCTTAATCCTGAATGATAGAACGATTGAGATTACCGACCGATTTAAAGCCTACCGGGTTAGATCTGATAATATTATTTTTATCCCCTCAAACCTGTTAAGTAAAGATGAATACCTGGAACTGCAGAAGGATTTGCTCATTCTGCCGGAAAAATATTTAATGATTAGAGACGAAGAAGGGCTGGATAAGTTGAAGCAATATCAACTTAATATCGTTAAAACGGATAAAGGCAGTTTTATTCCTTATTCAGAAATGCAGAAGATATCTCCGGATAATATTAAAACCTTAAGATATGATGATTTAAAAATGATAAAATCATTTGCCCTCTTATATGTGGGACTTCTTCTGGTATCTTTTATTTTCAATTATTTTCAGGTAGTTATGATGGCTGTAGTCAGTGAAAGGGTGATGTATGACCTAAGGAGTAATCTGGTAAGACAACTCATGTCTCTTTCTCTGAACTTTTTTAATAAAAATCCCATAGGAAGATTAGTTACCAGGCTAACCAATGATGTTGATGCCCTAAGAGAAATGTTTACCGATGTATTTGTTTATTCTGCTAAAGATCTTATTATGATAATAGGTATACTCATAGTTATATTCAGACTATCAAGTCACTTAAGTCTAATCATATTTATTGTTATCCCCATCATTGTTATGATGCTCTATTTTTTCCAGAGATATGCCCGGGAGGCCTATGGAAAAGTAAGAATTGCCCTGGCAAAGGTAAATAGTTTTTTATCAGAAGCCATATCTGGGGCCTTGCTCATTCAGACTTTCAATCAAGAGAGTAGGTCTGAAGATGATTTTAATAAAACTGGTACAAATTATTATCATGCCAATATGCATCAACTATTAATATTTGCCATATTCAGGCCATTAATTGATGTTTTATCTTATTTTACCCTGGGTACAATAATATATTTTGGGGGGAAAGGCGTACTGGGGGGAGAAATTTCCCTGGGAGTGCTTATTGCTTTTATCTCTTATATCCATATGTTTTTTGGGCCTATATTTGATTTTTCTGAAAGATATAATATATTACAATCCGCTATGGCTTCATCGGAACGAATATTTTTGCTTTTTGAAGAGGATGACAAAATACATTCTCCAAAGAGTGCCAAGTATTCTACCGATATAGAAGGGAGAATAGAGTTTAGAGAAGTATCTTTTGAATATAAAGAAGGGGAAAAGGTTATCGACAAGGTGTCTTTTGTCGTTGAACCAAACGAATCGGTAGCCTTTGTAGGGGCGACCGGGGCAGGGAAGACAACCCTCATTAATCTTCTTTTAAGATTCTATGAACCTACCGAGGGAGAGATTTTAATTGACGGAATTAACATAAAAGATATGGATTTGAAATTTTTAAGAAACTATTTCGGATTAGTTCTGCAGGATGTTTTTATGTTTGCCGGAGATATTAAATATAATATTATTCTAAACAACGAGGTAGAGGATAAAAAGATGATTGAATATGCAACATATGTCAATGCCCATAATTTTATCGGCAAATTGAAGAAAAAATATAGGAATATTGTTTCTGAAGGAGGTTCGAATCTTTCTACCGGCCAGAGGCAGCTTATCGCCTTTGCCCGGGCACTGGCCAAAGAACCCAGAATACTCATTCTTGATGAGGCCACCAGCAGTATAGACAGTGAAACCGAATATCTTATCCAGGATGCCATAAAAAAGATTATGAAAGGTAGAAGCAGTATCGCCATCGCCCATCGCTTGTCTACCATCCAGGATGTTGATAGAATCTATGTTATGCATAAAGGTAAAATCGTTGAAATGGGGAACCATTCTCAGTTAATCGCTAAACGAGGTTATTATAACGAGTTGTATAAATACCAATACCTAAAAACATAGCAGAGATAGCTGTTCCATGATATGATTATGGTAATTTAATAAATAGGGAGATTGATAAAATGCAAATAATATTTATTTCCGGACTAATCGGATTCGGAATAGCAGTGGCTATATTTATTCTATTTTGGATTTTTAAATTAAAATACAGTGTACCGGGGAGACAAATAACCATACATGCTTCTCTTGAAGAACTTCGTTCGGTAGGAGAATTAGTGGTATTTAAAGTGATTACTAAAGAGATTGTTACTACTTCAATGCACTGGTTAGGTGAGAAAGGGAAAAAATATTTTCAATGGTTAATTTCAACTAAAAAGATGGCCATGATTTTCGAATTCGATCTAGATTTTAGGTATGATCTTCGTAGCCCCGACTTTATTATTGAGGAACAAGGAGAAAAGAAGTACCGTTTAAAAATGCCCCAATGTTTTTATGAAGTTCATATCAGAGATATTAGTTTTTATGATGAACAGAATGCAAAATTTCTTCCTTGGTTACTTCCTGACCTCCT
>DASRME010000321.1:0-6621 GCA_035648095.1 Atribacterota bacterium
TCATGACCGCTTAAAAGAAATCGCAAAAGCAATTTCAATTCCCCTCGTCCTGCATGGAGGTTCTGGAAACACAGAAGAAGATTTTGTATTAGCAATCGATGAAGGAATATCAAAGATAAATATTAATACTGAAATATCAAACGCAGCCGTAAAGCAATTAAACGAAATATTTAAAAGCAATTACTCTGGCCATTTGTCTGCTCTTTCCAATAGTATAAAAGAACCGATGCTCGCAGTGATTAAGGAAAAAATGAGATTATTTTCTCGCGGTAAAATTGGATCGATACCTAAAAAGTAATTTTGGGAAAATTCATTTAGGGGACCAAACAGCCGTTACAGCCGGTCGTCGTGGCACAAAAAATATAAATGATGCAATCAAATAATGGGTAACTGAAATTAAAAGTTGTGGTGGTTAACCTTTGAAGTTTGATAAAGAAGGTAATTTAATTAATCATTTTTTATAAATTTATATAAAGGATTTATCATGGGCAGTTTAATTCTATGTATAGATATTGGGACTACAGGATGTTGTACTATTGTTTTTAATGAAAAAGGACATCAAATGAGTAAATCCTATCAAGAGTATCAGAGTATTTATTTATCATCAAGATGGATTGACCATGATCCTAAAACATGGTTGCAAGCTGTAAGGAAAACAGTTAAAGAAGCTGTAAAAAAAATAGAATATGATAAAAACTGTATATCTGCTGTTGCAGTTACATCGCAAAGAGCTACTTTTATTCCTGTTGATAAAAACGGTAAACCTTTAGATAATGCCATATTGTGGCAGGATAAAAGGGCAATCGAAGAAACGAAGCATTTGATGAATAAATATGGCTCAAAGAAAATATATGATATTACAGGATTGAGGGTTGACCCCTATTTTACCTTACCAAAGTTATTGTGGCTAAAAAAGAATAAAACTGAAATCTATAATAATTCTTATATTTTTCTTTCGGTACAGGACTATATTATTCATTACCTAACTGGTAAATTTAAAACTGACTGGACACAAGCTTCCCGAACCATGCTTTTTAATATTGATAAATTAAAATGGGATAAAGATTTCATAAAAAGTGTTGGAATCGATTTTACTAAGTTACCAGAGGCTGTTCCGCCCGGTTCAATTATTGGATTTGTTAATCGGGTTGTTTCGGAAGAACTTAATTTACCTAAAGGAATACCGGTTATTGCGGCAGGGGGAGATCAACAGTGTGCTGCCATAGGATTAGGTGTGATAAAGGCCGGGATGGTTGAAGTCAATACAGGAACGGGTTCTTTTGTTTTAGCCAATAGCGATAAACCAGTTAAAGATCTTAATCAACGCTTAATTTGTAGTGCATCTTCTATTGCTGGCAAGTGGGTGCTGGAAGCCGGTATTTTTACAACAGGTTCAATTTATCGTTGGTTTAGAGATAATTTTGGAGAAATTGAAATGGAAACCCAAAGGAAATCAGGGATTGATGCATATAAAATAATGGATTCTGAAGCGGCAAAAGAACCATTGGGAGCAAACGGTTTACTCTTAATACCTCATTTTGCTGCTTCTGCAGCTCCTTATTGGAATCCGGAAGCAAGGGGAATACTTTTTGGATTATCATTAGGTCATAAACGTTCTTCAATCGTTAGAGCAATATTAGAGGGAATTGCATTTGAAATACAGAAAAATATTAGTATAATGGAAAGTTATAATGGCGAAGTTAAAGAAGTTAGAATTAGTGGTGGCATTACAAAGTCAGAATTATTTAATCAAATACAAGCTGATGTCTATGGTAAAATTGTAGTAAAAACTGAATGTAATGAAGCTTCTGCCCTTGGAGCAGCCGTGGTAGCCGCAACTACTACAGGTCTATATAACAATATAAATTCAGCTGTAGATAATATGGTTAATTTTAACAGCTTAAGCAGAAAAGAACCAAATATAGAAAATCATACAGCATATAAGGAGTTAAGCAAGATACATGATTCATTATATTGGTCTTTGGAAAAGGCAGGCATTTATAGTAAAATGAATAAAATAATGAAGTTATTGTAATAAAATAAATTAAAAATACTTGATATAATAAATAAAGAGCGCTGATTGTAACTAAGACTCTCCAATGGAGCATGAATTTGAAGAATATGTCAATACCTCAATATTTTCAGAGTTTGATCATTTTAAAAGATAGAAAATGTTCTGCAACTGAAATTATTATTTTTTTAAAGATAGAGAATTACAAAAAGAAATAGGAAAGAATCGCAATGAAAAGAATTTCTATAAAATTAGGAAAAAAACTGATCGAAGTAAATCTTCCAGACAATACAGAAATTTTATCCACTGAACAACCTAAACCGCTTCGCAATCCTGCTTTTTTTATTCAAAAAGCTTTGAAAGATTCTATAGGCAGTCCAAGCTTGGACCAAATTATGGAGCAAAAACTAAAGAAAAACCCACAAGCAAAGACAGTGATAGTCATTTCGGATAATACTCGTCCTGTCCCTTATAAAGGAAAAGCAGGAATATTATGGCCAATCATTGAAAAACTTTTAGCGAAAAATATTTCTAATGAACGTATTCTTATTTTAGTAGCCACCGGTACGCATCGTCCATTATCCGAAAAAGAATTAAGAGAGATGTTAGACCCTCGGGTATTTGACTATAAAATTCCCATAAAAAACCATGATTGTCGAGATAAAAATAATTTAGTATATTTAGACAAAACTAGTCGTGGTAGTTCAGTATATATTAATCGAGATTATATGGAGGCAGATATTAAAATACTTACCGGTTTAGTAGAAACACATTTTATGGCCGGTGCATCAGGAGGAAGAAAATCAATCTGTCCAGGGCTCATAGGAGAAGAAAGCATCTATATATTCCATGGGGCACCTATGTTAGCTTCTCCTAAAGCCAGCGACCTAATGATCGATGGTAACCCTTGTCACCAAGAGGCTTTAGAGATAGCCAAAAAAGCAGGAGCAGATTATATTATTAATGTTACTCTCGACCAAGATTTTAAGCTAACAGGAGTATTTGCCGGAGATTTAGAAGAAGCTCATAAACAAGCAGTAAAGCAGATAAAAAAATACGTGACTATACCCTTGGATAAAGAATATGATATTGTTATTACTCATGCTGGCTTTGTAGGCATTAACCAATACCAAACAGCCAAAGCTGCAGTAGTTGCTATTCCGGCTTTAAAGCCTAATGGTAAATTAATTATGATAGCAAATAATAATGATAAAGATTTAATCGGCAGCGAGAAATATAAAACAGTTTTACATTTATTAAAAATAATAGGAGCGAAAAAATTTACTCGTTTAATTTTATCGCCTGATTGGCCTTTTATTCCCGATCAATGGCAAGTGCAAATGTGGACTCGCTTGTTTTTCAAAATTCCTCCAGAGAATTTTATTTATTACAGCCCCCGGCTTTCTTTTAATGATTACAAAATTATTCCTGGTGTTGATGGAAATATATTTTTACCTGCAAATAAAAGATATAAAGGAACTTTAAAAGACATTTCTCAAATAATTGAGAGTGCAATTAACAAAATAGATAATGAATTTAAGCTAAAGGGTAAAAGAGGATTCAATATTTCTTTTTTAAGCGACGGACCTTATGGAATTCCTATAAAAAAATAGATCTTATTCTATATAACTTTAAATACATATAGCATTATTATAAAATAAAAAGTAGGTGAAGAATTATGCAGTAGTGATGTAATTAAGAAAGGCGTAACCAGAGCACCTCAGCATTCCTTGCTTAGAGCAGGAGGCATTTCCGCTTTGCTTAAGGAACTGAGCAGGAAGAAGATCATTCATTTGGGTGAGATGGCCGTAACCGGCAAAGACGTTGGTCAGAATATTAAAAGTGCCGTAAGAAACAGCTGGGCTGGTTTTTAAAAATATTTAGACATAATTTAGAACCTCCTTTATCTTTAAAATATAGTTTTAGATTATATTTTTTGAAAAACTTAGAATTAACAATAAATTTATCTAATTTTAAATTAAATATACCAGAAAAAGAATATCACAAAATAATTTTTAAAAGGAGCGTAAAGATATGCAAAAAATTGGATTTATTGGCATTGGTATTATGGGAAAACCAATGGCTAAAAACTTGATCGATGCAGGTTATCCGTTAGTAACTTATGATGTTTACCAAGAGGCTTTAGAGGAAATGACCTCCTATGGTGCAAAAGGAGCTTCTTCTTGTAAAGAAGTTGCCTCTCAATGTGATGTTATTATTACTATGCTACCAAATTCACCAGATGTGAAGAAAGTTGTGTTGGGCAAAGAAGGAGTTATTGAAGGAGTAAGAAGAGGGCAAATTTTAATTGACATGAGTTCGATTGCTCCTCTTGTATCTCAAGAGGTAGCAAAAGAATTAGAAAAAAAAGGTGTGGAAATGCTTGATGCCCCGGTAAGCGGAGGTCAGGAAAAAGCTCAATCCGGGACCCTTGCTATTATGGTTGGGGGGAAGGAAGAAGTTTTTAAAAAGTGTAAACCTATTTTAGAGATTATGGGTAAACCTGTTTTAGTTGGCAGTATCGGAGCAGGGCAGACGACTAAATTAGTTAATCAGGTAATAGTGGCCATTAATATCGCTGCTGTAGCAGAGGGCTTACTCTTAGGAAAGAAAGCAGGGGTGGATCCTCAAAGAATCTTTGAAGCGATAAAAGGAGGTTTGGCTGGCAGCCAGTGTTTAACTGATAAAGCTCCGAGAATGTTTAAGGGAAATTATGACCCGGGCTTTAGAATAAAATTACACGTTAAAGATCTGAATAATGTCTTGGAAACAAGTCGGGAATTACATACCGCAATGCCGTTGACTGCTCAAGTGATGGAAATGATGCAAACACTTTTAGCAGAAGGGCATGCAGAGATTGATCATGGCGGATTAGCTTTGTTTTACGAAAAGATGAATGAAATTTCTTTGAAGCATCCAAAGGGAAAATAATATCTTCATTAGATAAAATATCTTAAAGAACTGGTGTGGAGGGCTTTAATTTTTCTATAGATTTATTGAGCTCAAATAGTGTATCATAATTTAAATAATGATGAACAGAAAAGAGATAGAAAATAGGATATTTTAGAGATATTAAAAATTTTATGGCAGGGGTGCTGAGCCAGCTTTCTTATTGAAACGAACAATATAGATATACAACAATCAGAAGAAGCCATTCAACAATAAGTAGAAACCCTTAAAGAATACAAAAAAAATATGGTAATAATTGAAAGGTAGTTTATACGATGATAGATAAAGAAAGTATAGAAAAAAAATATTCTATTGGTGTTGATTTGGGGGGAACAAATATTACGAGCGCAATAATCAATCGTCAGGGGGAGATAGCAAGTAGTCTCAAAATTCGAACTTTGGCCGAAAAGGGTAAAGAAGCTACTATTAAAAGAATAATAAAGGCTATCTATGAGAATATTGCTCAATCTGCGATAGCTCCTGATGATATCATAGGAATAGGAATTGGAGCACCAGGTCCTCTCGATATTAAAAGAGGGATTATCAATTTTGCTCCTAACCTTCCCGGATGGAGAGATGTTCCTTTAAAGAAAATATTGGAAGATAAATTTAATATGAAAATTTTTTTAGAAAACGACGCTAATGCAGCTGCCTGGGGGGAAAGGTGTTTTGGAGCAGGTCAAGGGATAAATGATTTAGTATGCTTTACCCTGGGAACCGGGATTGGTGGTGGAATAATTATTGACGGGAAGATATATCATGGTAATAATTGTGGTGCAGGAGAGTTAGGACATATGACTGTAAATAAAAGTGGTCCTCGTTGTAATTGTGGTAACTACGGGTGTTTGGAAGCTTATTCTTCGGCTACTGGAGTTAAAAATAGAATTATAGATAGAATTAAAAAAGGAATAAAGAGCGAATTCTTAAACTTTGATAATGATAATTTATTTGATTCACTCAGATTAAAATCAATTTTTCAAGCCGCCCGTAAAGGTGATATATTAACCTCAGATATAGTTGAAGATGCCATTTCATATTTAGGTATAGCTATTGCCAATATCGCCAATATATTGAATCCTGAAATGGTGGTATTAGTTGGAGGGATAACTAACGAAGGGAATAAGCTGCTTATTCCCCTTATAAAAGAAGTAAAAAAGAGAGCATTTTATTCTAATTATAAATCTCTTAAAATTGTTATTGGCAAACTGGCTGGAAACGCTGGTGTTGTTGGAGCAGCAGCCCTCCCGTGGATTCTCAATACCTATTCCTGTTAAGTCAACCCTTTTGGAAATAAGGTTGTAAGTTTAGAATAAGGAATAGATTAAAGTAAAAAAAGTAAATATTTTTTATTTACAAAAGAGGATTTTTTAAATTTTTGTCGAATTAGAGTAACATAAGTAAAAATTTAAAGTAAAGGAGGTAAAAATGTCAAAAAATTTCATAGTGTTATTTGTACTAATTCTATTAATTGTTGGCGGTTTTGGTATCTATACTTATGACCAATCCAATCAAGCAAAAAAAGAAGTAGAAGAAACAAATCTTAAACTGGAAAGTAGCGACGAACTTATTTTGGCATTGAAAGACAATGTACAAGAAAAAGAAAAACAGATTGAAGAATTAACCGCAAATTTAGCAAAAGACGAAAAAGATATAGAGAAGGA
>DASRME010000322.1:0-2508 GCA_035648095.1 Atribacterota bacterium
GGGGCAAGCACAAGGTCTGCCCCTACATATTATACATTATTATTTTCTTCCCGAGATACGGGATTTATTAGTAGACAGGAGAGACGCCTGTCCTCCGGTTTTAGGTAAATCATTTTGGGCATATAGTAATACACTCCTACTACACGCTATCCGCTATCCGCTTTTTCCCGAGATACTAGATACGTTTTCGCTATCTTAACCAACTAACCAATTAACCATGTAACCAGCTAACCAGCTAACGCGATACGAATTTTTATTGACAGGCAGTAAAAAATATAGTAACATTTAGAAGCAAAAATTTTTAATTTTAAATATTTTTAGGGCCGTTAGCTCAGTTGGTAGAGCATCTGACTCTTAATCAGAGGGTCGCAGGTTCGATACCTGCACGGCCCATCGAAAATGCCCCCATCGTCTAGGGGCCAGGACACCGCCCTTTCACGGCGGCGACAGGGGTTCAAATCCCCTTGGGGGCACCATATTTATTATAAAAATGGGCGGATAGCTCAGTTGGCAGAGCACCTGCTTCACATGTAGGGGGTCACAGGTTCAAGTCCTGTTCCGCCTACCATTTTTTTAAGAGGATATGATGCCGGCGTAGCTCAATTGGAAGAGCAACGGAATCGTAATCCGTAGGTTGTCTGTTCAATTCAGATCGCCGGCTCCAAAATTCGTATCGTGTATTACGTTAAAATACAGTAATGAGTAATAAGAAATGAATTTATGCTTTAAAGTTTATAAAAACAGGTTCCTTGTTATACATTACATATTAAAAACTTACTGACAAACTGGATAACTAATATCCCTATACGCTAAACGCTGTACGCTCTACGCTAACTATATTCTAACGACTATTCACTATCGACTAAAAAAGGCAAGCAATCTAATGAACAATCCTAATTTGACTTCTCCTACAGAAGTAACCAGGCTTCTTACTAAATACGATTTTAAATGCAAAAAAAGGTTAGGCCAGAATTTTTTAGTAGATCAAAATACCTTACAAATAATTGTTAAATCACTAAAATTAAATAAGGAAGATTGTATTTTAGAAATTGGCACAGGTATTGGTACTTTGGCCTCTGCATTATCCCCCTTGGTCAAAAAAGTTATAACTGTTGAGAAAGATAAAAAATTAGCTCCCCTTTTAAAAGAAAGTCTTTCCTTTTCTAATAATATTGAGATTATTTTTGAAGATATTATGAATTTCAATCTGATTAATTTTTTTGAACAAAAAAGAACAATAGACGATAAAATTGAGAAAGTAGTAGGCAATCTTCCTTTCTACATCTCTATATCTTTGATAAGGCAGATTCTTGAGCTTCACAGATATTTAAAATTAGCTGTGTTTTTGGTGCAAAAAGAAGTAGGGGAAAGATTGATAGCTCAAGCAGGGAGTAAGAATTATAGTACATTATCCCTTATTGCCCAATATTACTCTCAACCCCAAAAAGTGCATATGGTCCCTCCTACGGTATTTTATCCCCGACCCAAAGTGAGTTCGATGATAATAAAATTAAATATCTATAAAAAACCGCAAGTGCAGGTAGGCAATGAAAAACTATTTTTAAATATTATAAGAGCTTCCTTTCAGCAAAGGAGAAAAAGATTAATTAATTCTTTATCTAATTATTTTAAGGGAGTAATCGTAAAGACAGAAATAGAAAATATTTTAACTGAAACAAGCATTGATAAGAATCGCCGGGGAGAAACCTTGACTTTAGAAGAATTTGCCAGACTGAGCAAGGCGATGGCAAATAAGCTTTTGTAAACAGACGCGCCGTCTGTTTACAAAAGCTGTATATAGTATATAGTATTGCGTATCGCGTCAAAATACAGGAAAAATTAGTACGGGCAGACCTTGTGTCTGCCCGTAATGAGTAATGAGTTTATGCTCTTAAGTATATAAAAACACGTTACTTGCCACATATTATTCATCACTGTTTCTTTCAGTTTCCTGACTTCTATTTTCTTAACTCGATACTCGATGCTATATTGCGAATTTCTTTTTGACAATAAAATTCTATCATGTTATAATTTCTTCAACTAAAACCTTACAGAAAAGAACAAGGAATTGACAGTGCTGACTAATAATATTGCAGAAAATAAAGACAGATATAATTTATCAAGAAGAGAAAAATATAAATATTAAATAGATTATTCCAGAAACACAGTAGTTATTATTGCTGTGTTTATTTTTTAATAAAAACATTTAAATATTTGCTGAAATAGGGAGGTAATAGCAACTATGTGAATAATCTGGAGTAAATTAGTCAAAACAAATGATTAGGAGGTATAGTTAGGAGTAGTAATTTTATTAAATAAAAATCTTTAATAGTAGATCGACAGAGATAGATTGCATTTGTCAGGAAAAATTAGAGAATATAATTAATGGTGATAATTTTGAAAAAATTAAAAATAAAAAAAGGCGGTGCGTTAAGTGGAAATCACAGATGTTAGACTTAGAAAAATAGAAACAGAAGGAAAATTAAGAGCGTATGTATCAATTACTTT
>DASRME010000323.1:0-2076 GCA_035648095.1 Atribacterota bacterium
GCTTTATTGAAGCTATTTATAAAATTACCTAATGCTTCTGATAAAATCATGGTTTAGTGATTAGTTATTCTAAAGGCAGTTCTAGTTTTTCGCTTTCAACTTCCTCTTTTATTTTGATTCCAGCCTCTTTTTGTATGCCGATTTGCAACTTCTGGATTTTCTTCTTTTGGCTGGAAATTATCTTCATTTTTTTTATCACAGATGGAACTGACACTAATAAACTCATCAGAATCCCCAGAGCAAAGGTAATCAAAAGTACTAGGGCTAATGAGCTTTCAAATCTCCAGGTCAAAAAACTTACCGCTATTGGGACTGCATTCTGAAGGGCAAAAACAACAGCCAGAATAGCTATAATAATAGCCACAATCAATTGTAACTGCATACAAATAATGCTCCTTTTTTTCTTATTTCTTTAATTTAAACTTTGTCAAGGAACGGTCCTTTGGTAAAGTTTTGGTCAGTATAATCTCCAGCAGGTGAGCCTTCACCATGCTCCTTTCCCTTAATTTGATTATTATAAAAACGCTGGGTAGGATAAGCAAAGTCTATGTCAGTTTGCTGGCCAAATTCTTTTAAAACGTCTTCCCAAATTGCTTGCTCGCTGTCTCGACGGCGTTGAGGTTCGCAAAGGTAGCGTATTGTCAACAAGACGCCGCTATTCTGTACGCTGGTATAAACAATGGGGGTAAGTCTGGAATATAATATCATAAATTTTTTGCTGGCCTCTTTTACTCTCTTCTCAGCTGCTTTGCTTAATTGTTCAGCATCCTTATCAGCAATTTTTTGTAATATTTTTTTGGCTTTTTGCCAGTTACTTTCGAAAGTTATCAGTACCGGAATTTCATTCCAGATATACTGAAATCCTTTGCTGTAATTTGCCAGCACTTCACTTAATACCATGCCGTTAGGAATATGGATAATTCGACCAGTACTCTGGTCGGCATTCACCCAATTACCGATTTCCATAAGCGTAAATTGGAAAACCCGGGTATCGATAACATCCCCGGCATGATTCCCAATCTGAATCCGGTCTCCTACAGAAAAAGGCCTCCGGCTTATAATAAAAAGCCAGCCTGCGAAATTTAAAACCACATCTTTTAAGGCAATGGCTATACCGGCTGACAATAAACCCAGATAAGTAGCTATGGATTGAAAACCGCTAAACCATAGACGCCCTATTAATAATATACCCAAAACAAGCACTATATAGTCTAAAGTCTTCCTCCAGTTATAACGAGTACGTACATTTTCAGTCCGGCGCCACACTATCTTTGTAATCAAAGAGTAAAGGATCCATAAAACCAAAGTAATAACTAAAGAAGCAAATATTTTAATCTGTACCTCGGGGCTTAGACCAATAGTTTCCTGTATCCACGCCATTAAATTTTTCATATTTATTCCTAATTAAATTATTTATTTTTCTTCATTTTCAAGAAAACCTTTTATCTTTTTCTTCTTTATCTTATCACTTCTACAATGTCAGTGGGCATTATATCCGTATTGGAAAACTTAGTTGTAACCAGGGCTATAGAAAGCTTTTCTTTCACGTCAGTTATCCTTGCCGGAATAGGCTTGAAAATCTTGTTCTTTCAGGACAGCATCTAACTTAATTCTTTCGAATACCCGAAAGCGTTCAGTCTTTATCAGGGCATTTATCATTAAATCTGTAGCGACTTGAGATAATTCTGAATTAATATGCCAGATGTAGCCCGGGGGCAGTTGAGTCAAATCCGATCACTGCTACTCTGGGTAATTCTGCTGAAAATCCTAAACTTGATGCAAATAAAATAACTAATAAAGTTGCGAATAAGATATTTCTTATTTTTATCACTTTCTTATGCCTCCTATTATTACTATAATTTTATATTAATTATACTATATTTAAATTTTAAATAAAATCTTTCTTATTCCTCTTTTATTTTTATACTACATGATTCCTTAAAATTCCTTCTTTTTTAAAATAATAAATCAAATATTGATTTAAATATGTTTATGAAAAAAATAGATAATAGAAAATGGATATATTTAGAAGGAATATTATAAAGGTATAAATTTTACCTGATTTTTTTTCCGATT
>DASRME010000324.1:0-3284 GCA_035648095.1 Atribacterota bacterium
GTTTATATATAAAAAGGATTTGTATAATTAAATTTATCAGAAATGAGGCAAATATTACGAGTTTTTGCAACAAATTAATTAATCTTTTCTATAAAACAGCTATCGGTCGCAAAAAAGTTCGAAATTTTCTTACCCCCATCGGAGTAATCTTTTTTTTCAGTCTTATCGAATTATTTATTTTAATATCTCTTTGGACTGACAAACTCCTGCATTTTTCTAAATTTATTTCCTATCCATCAAACATCTTTGTATCTTTACTTATTCTCATCTTAGGTTTATTTTTAATGCTATGGTCAATTTTACATTTTATTAAAGTAAAAGGAACACCTGTTCCTTTCAATCCACCACCAAATTTAGTAACTACCGGACCTTATTCTTATATTAGAAATCCTATGCTTAGTGGTGTTTTTATATTAATGTTTGGATTTGGTATTTTGTTTAGGTCAATTTCTCTGGTTTTCATATTTACTCCCCTTTTTATTTTATTTAATTTTCTCGAGTTGAAAACTATTGAAGAACTAGAATTAGAAAAACGACTTGGTAAAGATTATTCCAAATATAAAAAAAGAGTTCCAATGTTCTTCCCAAGACTAAATTACCATCGCCGTAGATGATGGATTCCCAAGTTTTATTTAAGGACCCTAAGGGTGATATAATACCTTCGGATACTATTAGAAAGTTCAAACTAAACTTTCTGGGTAAACGCTCGATAATAAGGAGAAAATTATGAAATCGAAGAATAGATTCATAAAGATAATTATTATTTTGACTTTATTATTTTTAATAATTTTTAGTATATTTATTATATCCTACGGACAAGAGCTTACCGCTGAAGAAATAATCAGCAAAATGAATAAATTAATGAACCAGGACAGTGTTGAAGCCAAAGTAAAAATGACCATTATTACAACTTCCGGCGAAGAAAGGGTTTTTATCTACGATTCATACAGCAAAAATAGTGGTGAAAAAAATCTATTGCGTTATATAGAACCCAAACGGGCTCAAGGCCAAGCTATACTGATGCTCAATTATGCTGATGATATCTGGATGTATTTCCCCCGTACAAAACGAATACGCAAACTTGCCACCAATTCCAAAAGCCAAAAGATGGAAGGCAGTGATTTCTCCTATGAAGACACCGGGGCAAGTGATACTTTTATTGAAGATTTCAACAGTAAAAAACTTGGCTCCGAACAAAAAGAGGGACAGGATTGTTACAAAATTGAAATGCTAAAAAAAGAAGACATCGAATCCGGTTATTCCCGCTTGATTATGTGGGTGATTAAAGACAATTTTTACCCGGTAGTCATAAATTATTATGACGCGGAGAATCCTGAATTTTTATTAAAAACACTGATTCAATATGATATCAAGAAAATAGATGGTATTTATACTGCCACAAAAATGGTCATGTATAATAAACAGGAAAATTCCCAAACAAGTATAGAAATGCTTGAAATAAAATACAATGTAGAATTAGATGACAGCTTATTCACTGAAAGAAATTTGCAAAGGAAATAAATTATGCGTGATAAAATCCTAAAATCTTTAACCAAACTGCATGCTCTACATCCCTGGAAGATGGTAATTATGGTAGTTATTATTACTACAATAATGGGCGCTTTTGCTACCCAATTAGAACAGAGTATGCGATGGACTGATTTGCTTCCTTCCAAGAGTGAAAAAACAATTCAGTACAATAAAGTTATCAATGAATTTGCAACCGCCACCAACATTATCATCGTAGTCGAAGGTGAAGAAGAGGCAATTAAAGCCTACACTGAAGTGGTTGTCCCTCAAATCAAGCTGGCAACTGACCCAAAGGATGGAAAACTTTACGCTAGACGGATTGATTATAAACAAGATGTAGATTTTATCCGCGAACATGGTCTGATGCTGGTTAAGGCAGATGATTTGCAAAATATGAAAGAATTATACCAGAATCCCAATTTAATTCCCCTGCTTACCAATTTAAACAACAGTTTCGAAAAGGAATATGTTGGTCGGGAAGAATCGATTTCTACCCGGGAAAAAGAGGATAATACTATCATTATATTAGATAGTATTGCTCATTTAATTTCTGTCATGCAAGATTATTCTTCCGGAAAAACCAATTCTCCGGAAGAAGCCCAAAAAGCAATAGATAAATTATTACTGGGAGAACCTTATCTATTATCTTATGATAAACAAGCAATTATTATTAATGTCATCCCTAATTTTAGCATGACCGATATGGGTAAAATGATTTCTGGAACAGATACTATTCAAGAAATAGTTGATAAGGTGAAAAAGGATTTTCCGGAAATAAAAGCCGGGCTAACCGGGATGATTCCTCTGGGTCGCGATGAAATGGTTTACGGCGAGCAGAGTATGGGTTATACCAGTATCATTGCTTTTATTGCCATTTTAATTTTACTTATTCTTTCTTTTCGAATGTGGATTGCTCCCCTCTTTGCCATTCTTAATTTAGCAGTCGGACTTATCTGGGCAATCGGATTGACTGCTATTCTAGTTAAAAGTTTGAATATTATGACTGCGATGGTTACGGTCATTCTCATCGGATTGGGCATTGATTTTTCTATCCATATTATCGCCATCTTTAGCGAAAGCCGTTCCATAGGAAAACCGATTGATCAATCTATAGAGGATACTTTTTTAAAAAGCGGAAAAGGCATATTGACCGGAGGTCTGACCACTTGTGCTGCCTTTTTTGCCTTAATTATCAGCTCTTCACGCGGGATGAAAGAAGTAGGTATCGTCAGCAGTGTCGGTTTATTGGCCATATTAATCGTTACCTTTCTTTTCCTGCCTTCACTTTTGGTACTGCGGGAACGTCGCCTGGAAAGGAAACTGGCAGAGAGAAGGATAAAATCAAAACCAGTTTATCAGGATATTTCCTTTAAAGCATTTGGGAAAGGATGCAATTGGTTATCCGGTCGTTATAAAGCTACCATCATTTGCGTAGTACTTACCACTATCTTTTTGCTGGCCTCTGCTTCTCGAATCTCTTTTGACCATAATTATATGAATATGGAACCAAAAGGATTAACTTCCATTAACCTGCAGGATACGATACTGGATAAATTCGACTTAAGTATGGATTATGCCTTAATTGTAACCGACAGCGTTGAAGAATCCAGAGAAATGACTAAAATTAAAAAATATAAAATCGGCTGCCATGATTGACGACATCTCTATGTATTTACCGTCTTACGAAGAGCAACAAAAGCGAATTCCGGTTATCCGAGAAATTAATCAAGCAATATCAAGCACGACATTAAAAG
>DASRME010000325.1:0-3926 GCA_035648095.1 Atribacterota bacterium
GTTGAACATCTTTGGATTATATATATAGATGAAAACGATTAGCCGTGGATATAATAACTAAATATGTTAAAATAAAGGTTCTTGATAGTGAATTTTCGTTAAAGCGTATGTAAGTTGAACAAAATCACTTACGCTTACTTACGGTTTCTTATGTTCAAAAATTGAAATCTCAGAATTCATGGAATTTGGCTATTCAAAAAGAGCAGACTCTCATATTTTAAGCAAATTTCTTTAGGAGCAATTGCTATAAGTAGATTTACTAAAAGTCACTATATAGCTCATTATATATCATAATTATAATATTGTTCGCGAACTCTTTTTGACCTCTAGTGTGAACAAAGTAGACATTACGTTCTTTTTCGGTATTTTCTATTATCTGATTTATTGTTTTTCTATTATGTGTGCTTTTTACTGTAGTCACAGGGTCATCACAGTTTTCTTCTACTTGCAATACAGCATCACATAAATTTTCAAATTCAGTACCAATTCCAACAAAAAAGCCCTCACTGTCTTTATTTCTCATTTCGTTTAATGTACTCGCTGGTATTAATAATATCATTATTTTTACTCCTTGTTTGAATATCCGGTATTGTTGCAAATTTGCTGTAAATTCCAAGTTAAATATCAGGATACTTGTATTATATCTGGATTAGTGACTCCCTGCGATTATGATTTTCCAAAAAACTTGTACACCACCAAAAATGCGAACCTTTTAAGGTAAAATGTTGTTATTTCTTCTGTTTTAATGGTTGTTTCCTGCAGTTTTTAAGGTCTTTTACCTGGATTATAGCAACGTTTTGATTTTATGTCGTTGTCTCAGAGTATTAAAAGCCTCTTTTCGTTTTCTGGAATTTTTTGGGCTTCCCTAATGTCACAGGGTGCTTTTGTCCTGGTTCCTGCTGTCTCTGCTGCTGTCTTGCCTGAAGTGCTGCCTGATCTGCAGCCTGGCCTGTTAAAGACTGCTGGATTGGGCCGGAGGGCTCTCCTGGTTGAAGCATCTGCAGGATGGCAAGCTCAAGCGCTTTAGAGATCGTTTTGGAAAAATTAAACGGCCCCTCTGCAGAGAACTTAGTGGAGAACAATCTCTCGAGCTCTGCAGCTCTCATCATGTCATCTTTAGTCAAGGACATTGATTTTCTGTATGGAGCTTTATCCCGTATTCGTTTCCTGGTGATTGACTCGTCTATCATATCTAGTAAAGTAATACTCTATTATTTATATTTCTTTTCTTTAACTATCGATTATGAATTAAGAGTGATACTGTATTACATAAATAGGCTAAAATGAGTATTTTCCAAAAAATAAAAAAAGCCTACGCATAACGTTTTCTATACACCAATACTACAAAAAAACGCCTACACATAACGTTTTCTACACACCAGTATTACAAAAGAGTCTCCCGTTTCATTTTCCACATAATTCTAATGAAGTCGAGAGAGTGAAGCAGGGGAGCTGCACCCCCCCGCACCCCCCTCTGTCCAAGATAGAGATGGGGTTCTGGTAATTTTAATTTAATTTGCTATTTTTCCAGGCTAAACAATAAAATCTATTTTGATTTTTCCGCCTGGCAGATAGGCACGGACCATGCCGGAAGCGCAAAAAAAGAATAGCCTGCCCGCTATGCATCCGGCTGAATGCGAAAGGGGAAGGATGAGAGGGAAAAATTACACATGGTTATTACACATGGATAGGAGAACGGTCCCTGGGGAGGGTGCCAATAATTTTCGGTCTGATAGGATATTGAATTACTAGTACATTTTATCATTAGTAATAAAATTAATATGTTGTGTTACAAATAAATAGCTCTAATGAATCTAGAAACAAAATAAAATAAAATGGAAAAGAGAATTCTTTTTTCAAAAATCAAAATTAAAGAACCTCGGCAGCCTTGAAGATGACGATAAACGTAAAACTCAAAAGTAAGGGAACAATTGCCTGATTAAAAGAGGTGTTAATAAATTGATTCCAGTATGTGGATGCGGAAAGGACTTCCTTTAGAGAAAGGAGGGTAATCAACCCTACAACCACGGTGGACCCATACGGAGGAAGCCTTGGGCTCGTAACCATGGAAATTACACTTGAAGAGACAGCACTTGAAAAAATGGTACTTGACGAAATGGTACTTGACGAAATAATGCTTAATAACATACGGGCACCCGTTTCAGTATCATTTAATGTAACTATTCACGTTTTAGAAGCGACATCAGTCGACTACATCTTTAAACAAATATGTATTTAAAAACAAGAGAAACAAGGGATCTCAAATCTCAGTTTCGTTTTCCAGTTCTGTCAAAATAAATATTAACTGTTTATGTATATAAATTTTTTTAACTGTTTATGTATATAAGTTTTTTTTATCGACTGGTTAATAAGGAACTCAAAAGAAGAAGCAAGGTAGTTGGGGCATTTCCTAACCAGGACTCAGTATTGAGACTGGTAGTCTCAATACTCATTGATATAAATGAAGACTGGATCACAGGAAACAAGTATATAGTAATGGAACAGTAATCAAAAATGAAGAGTAAAGGGTATAAAGTAAATTTTACAGAAAATTAGGCACACTGCCTTTTGTAAAATAGCTAGGTTTTTTGCAACAGAACCGGAAAAAATACACATGGATAGGACTTTGCCGGAGAGATTTTAGTATCTTTTAAAATTAGTAGTAGAGAAAAAATCAAAGTTATTATTTCTTGGAATTTTCTCAAAACAGATATGTACTTAAAAAGCATTAATTGTAGAAAAGATGATTATAAGAGGGTTTGAAGTGTTGGATCAGCTCCAAACCCTATAATCCCTTATTTGAGAGGATGGCTATGTACAGTACACAATACGCTATTTTACCCTATATATTTTATCCTTATTTTGATCGATTAACGACTGTTTTCTTTTTCTCGGAGATGATTCAATGAGCATAGACTCTATTGTTAACTATTCCCATGAAGAGAGAGTCCAGCAGTTCCTGCTGCTCCTGAAAGACCCGGACGTGCAACCTGTTATCAGAATGTATATTGAGAATATTATTGCTACTTCCGACTCGAATATCTTGAAAAGGCTTGCAGCACTTGAAACTGTAGTAGGACTAAATGATTTTGCAGACTTTGAAAATGAAGAGAAAATGAGTATTCCTGAGCAAATTTCGTTATTATCAAAACGAATTGATACTATAACGGAACTCTCGGAGATGATTCTATGAGTGTCGAGTCCATTGTTAACTATTCCCGAGAGGAAAAAATCCAGCAATTCCAGATACTTGTCAAGGACCCGGACGTGCAACCTGTTTTCAAAATATATGTTGAAAATATTCTTGCTACTTCCGAATTGAATATCTTGAAAAGGCTTGCTGCACTTGAATCTGCATTAGGACTAAATGATTTTGTAGACTTTGAAGACGAGCATGAGCTAACAATTCCAGAACAATTTTCTTTGTTAGCTGAACGGATCGATACCAGAACGGAACCAGTGGTTCAAGCTCCCATTGTAGAACATACCAGCATACCCACAAGTAAGACTGAAATCCGCGCTGTTGAGTTGGTAGAGCATTTGCAGAATACACAGGAAAGAAACAATGAAGTATTCATGACTTCCCGGGAAATAATGAGCTTTTTGAAATATGATCTTCCTGACGAGTACATCATAAGCAGTAAGGTCAAAAACCCCAGGCAGACTAAAAAAGACGTGTTAGAAAAAGCTGTAGAAATGTATCCTGATATCGTTTTCCTCAGTAAAAAGAGATTCGGAAACAAAGAAGTCAGAATTGTGTATAAACCAAAAATCGATATCAGTATCCCGAAGCGTAAGCTAAGCGTAAGCTGCTAGGTGAACTTACAGACGCTTCACGAAATAAGCATTAGGAAAATACCTGGATCTCATGAAATCCAGACAATTAAAAAAAGTGTTTTAAAAATAAAGGTGAAGACCTGTTTAAT
>DASRME010000326.1:0-4411 GCA_035648095.1 Atribacterota bacterium
AAATAAATATTCATTCATACGATTTAAATGATTTTAATATTTATATGGACAATGCTTATCTCATACCTAGCACATTTGGTAACCATAATGAAACTTGGGGAACAAAGGTAATTATTATCAAAGATAAAAACGCTACAAGTAGAAATGGCAATGCAGCTTTGACCTCTTTATCAAATGGAATCTTCGCGATTGCAGCGGCAATATACTGATTTTCACCAACTGGTGGAGTCGACATGCCTATTGACAAATTAACCGTAACTATTATTCCAAATTGAACAGGATCAATACCTAAGCTTTGAACTATAGGAAATAGAACAGGTGTAACTATTAGAATACCTGCGACAGTTTCAATAAAACATCCAACAAAAACTAAAAGAATATTTACTACTATTAGAAATAGAATTTTAGTTGTGGCAAAAGAAGCTATGCTTTTACCTATCAAAGATGATACCCCACTTATTGTAAGCAACCAACTGAAAGCACCAGATACGGCTACTATAATCATAACCAATACAGTATTTGTTATAGCGCCACCTAATACTTCTAAAAAATTATTTAGGTTAATTTCTTTATAGTAGAATATAGATATCAAAAAACCATATACAACTGCAATTACACCTGCCTCTGTAGGAGTAAAATAACCACCATATATGCCACCTAATATTATTACTGGTACCATAAGCGCGGCTATAGAATCCAGAAAACTATTTTTTAACTCTTTAAATGTAAAATTACCTGTTCGTGGCAATTTTTTCTTTTTAGACATAACGTATACAGTTATCATTAAAAAGCTTGCCATTAACATGCCTGGAATTATACCCGCGATAAATAATTCTCCAATAGATGTTCCTGATACAACACCATATACTACCATGGGAATACTAGGAGGAATTATTGTTCCAAGACAACCGCTAACAGCTGTTAATCCAGCAGAAAAGTCTGTTGGGAATCCTTTTTCTTTCATTTCAGGTATCAATATTGAACCCATTGCAGCTGTGGTTGCTGGGGAAGAGCCTGACAAGGCACCAAAAAAGGCACAAGAAACAATTATTACATGAGCAAGTCCTCCGGACATCCATCCAACAAGGCAGTTAGCTAGTCGTATTATCCTTTTAGACATTCCTCCGATTTCCATAATTTTACCAGCCAACATAAATAGGGGAATTGCCAATAACGTAAAGGAATCCACCGCCATATATACCCTTTGTGCCATAATAGGAAGAGTAAAATCATTGAATATAAATATAAGTGTAGGAAGTCCTATAGCAACAACTAGTGGCACATTAAAAAACAACAGTAAACCAAAAATTCCAAAAAGCACTAAAACTGTAAAAATCATTTTTTTTCTCCTTTACTATGCCTCTTTGTTTTTATCAACTTTATTATACTTTTTGAAGAATAATTTACAGAAAAAACACAACCAATAATAATTGCAACATTTGAAAATATCAAAGGAATTCTAATTACAGAACCTAATTGATGACTGGACATACTTTTTAAAGAATATGCAACACCTGAAAACATAAGGAGAATAAAGAAGACACAGGTTATCACAGATGACATAATATCAAAATATCTTTTACTTTCCTTAAAATATTTATTAACAAAAAAATCTACACTAATTAGCCCACCATTTTTAAAGCAGTAGCTAGTTCCAGCAAAAGTAATCCATATAAGTAACCACCTAGAAAGCTCGTCAGGCCATGACAGTGGGTTACGCATAAGGCGAAAAATAATTTGCGTAAAAACAACAATTACCATGGTGATCATTAATACTGCAGGAAGCAAGAAATCAATTGTTAATTTGTCCTTGTTTATTTTCATTTTACCACTCCTTACAATTTTATAATTTTGAAGATATATTCAAATAAATCTGGCCTTTATAAAATAGATATACGCTTTCAAACCTTTTTTTCAATTAAACTAAACCATATTTATAAACAAAATAGCGCCAAAGTTAAAAATATTTTTTAGACAAGCTGTATATAAACTTGCTATTCTATTGGCATATTCGTAATAAATGAATAACTATACCTATTTCAATTTATCATATACGTCGTTTATGGCTCTTCCCAACACTTCAACAACAAAATCTATTTCTTCCTCACTGATAATAAATGGAGGAGATATCTGAAGACAATCACCCGATATACCATCACTACTCCCTGTAACACCTGAAACTATGAGTACACCATTTTCTCTACAATAATTTGACACTAGTTTGTTTACTTTTTTATCCGGTTCATAGGGTTCTTTTGTTTCTTTGTTTTTTACAAGTTCTACACCCAAAAGTAGACCTATACCACGCACATCACCAATCATAGGCAACTTCTTTAATCTGTATAATTTATTGAGGAATATTTTACCCATTTCTGCTGACCTTTGAACTAAATTATTCTTTTCCAAATATTCAACGACTGCAAGTCCCGTTGCGCATACAAGAGGATTGCCCGAATATGTAAAGCTATGAGTTAACTCTCCCGTACCATTTATTATTGCATCTGTGATTTTTTTATGGACAATAACACTACCGATCGAAGTATATCCACTCCCCAATCCTTTAGCCGTGGCTATAATATCTGGAATAACATTAAAATGATCAACCGCAAAATTTTTGCCAGTACGCCCCATTCCCGTTATCACCTCATCAACTATCAACAGTACTTTGTATTTATCACAAATATTTCTGATAATAGAAAAATATTCATTAGGCGGAACCACGGCTGTATCTGTCGTGCCTATAATTGGTTCCAATATAAATGCAGATACAGTTTCTGCACCTTCGTATTTAATTACTCTTTCTAGTTCTCGTGCGCATCTTATATTACATTCGGGATATTCTAATCCATACGGACATCTATAGCAATTACATTGAGCTATATGTGGAAACTGTAGTAAATACGGTGTATATTTTGCTCTCCAAGATGGCCTTCCCCCAATCGATAGAGTAGCTATTGTATTACCATGATAGCTTTGCCATCGAGAGATGACTTTGTATTTTGATGCATACCCTTTCTCCAGTTGAAATTGCCTTGCTATTTTTATAGCAGATTCAACGGCTTCGGATCCTCCTGAGCAGAAAAAAACCTTATCCATCCCACGAGGTGACATTTTAATTATTTTTTCAGCAAGTTTAATTCGTGCTTCGCTAGTAAAAGTCCCTCCATAGACATAAGATACTTTTTTTGCCTGTTCCGTAATAGCATCAATTACTTCAGGAACTGAATGCCCTATAGTTACAACTGCAACACCTCCTGCAGCATCTAAGTATTTTTTTCCTTTAGTATCATATAGATACATTCCTTGAGCTTTATCCACTACAACATACTCACTATTTACCGAACTGTAAAACACGCTACTTTGATTAAAATATTTAGCAATCTCCATATTAGTTCATCATCCTTTTATTATAAATTTTTTTATGTGTAATTAGGTGCTAATACAAATATTATAAATTAACTGTAAGCTTACTTATTATCCTTGATTTTACTTACATGACTCCATGACTATAGGTGCACGTATTTTTTTTCTCCTTCAATTCATGGAATTAGAATCATTTTACCAGGGCAGCCATCGCTCCAAGATAGATACTCTTTATATCATGACTAACCAAAAATTCCTGAATTGTCTTTCTATCATTTCCTTTATAGTAAAACTCGATAGAACAAATATCATAATTCTTTAGAGCCCTTATTGCATTTAAAAAATGCTGCGCATTCTCCATTGAACTTGGAAAAAATGCCGGCAGTACAATAGATTTTTTAAACACTTGCCACTCCTTTATTCTCTATCCAACATTAATAATAAGTTTTCCACAATTTCCTTCTTTGGCCATTAAGATAGCTTTTTCTACTTCATCCAGACTAAATTCATGAGTTAATACCTCTTCAATATTTAACTTTCCTGATTTAATTAAACTCTCCGTCTGGTACCAAGTATTAAACATTTCTCTACCGGTAATACCGTAAACAGTTGCTTCCTTATAAATGACGTTATTAACCAAATCCAGGGGTACTTCTTGAGGGTGAAGTCCTATGAGCGAAATCCGCCCTCCTTTTCCTAAAACATCAAATCCGGTCCTTGTCCCCTGTACCGAGCCGCTTAATTCTATCACCACATCAGCCCCTCTACCATCGGTTTTCTCCCTTATGATATTGGCTACATTGTCTTTTTTAGGATTTAAGGTCACGATATTGTCTTCCATCTTGGTCGCCAACTTTAACCTATATTCATTTATATCCACCACAAATATCTGGCTGGCTCCTGATATATTTGCAACATTTGCTGCAAATAGTCCTATAGGACCGGCACCGATGATGACTGTAGAAAGACCTGCAATCTTATCCCGTAAAACACCATGAACGGCAATGCCAAAGGGCTCGTAAATGGCTCCTATTTCTGGAGGGGTATC
>DASRME010000327.1:0-3671 GCA_035648095.1 Atribacterota bacterium
TACAAATATCCTGTTTTTCTGTTCTATAATAGCTATCTGATTTTCTGTATCATAATCAAGTATCAATCCGGCAAAATTATAAGTCTGGATATAAGCACTGCTATCATATCTTTGTTCCTCTCCGCCTGGTTTGGTAAAGTAAAATCCGGTAGTAAAATATCTATAACTCACCTTTTTTATTTCATCTAACCATTTTTCATCATAAAAATATTCATCTGGTTTTAACAAATAACTATCAATAAGGTCCCGATAAGCTTTGACCACGGTAGCTACATAATACGAACTCTTCATTCTCCCTTCAATTTTAAAAGCGGAGATTCCTGCTTTTATCAATGAAGGTAGGTGTTCTATCATGCACAAGTCTTTGGAATTAAAAATATAAGTTCCTTTTTTATCCTCATATACCGGGAAATATTCCCCCGGTCTTGTCTCTTCCAAAAGATAATATCTCCATCTGCAGGAATGGGCACAATCTCCCCTATTGGCATCTCGAGTTACCATATAATTACTTAAAAGGCATCTGCCCGAATAGGAGATACACATAGCTCCATGCACAAAGGTTTCAATTTTCATATCGGGAGGAGATTTTATTATTATTTCTTCTATCTCTTCTAAAGATAATTCTCGAGCCAGAATTACTCTTCTAATCCCCTGTTCATACCAGAAATTCACTGCTGCATAATTAGTAGTATTTGCCTGGGTACTTAAATGAATCTCCATCTCCGGGATAATATTCTTAACTATCTTAAGTATGCCAGGATCTGAAATGATTACTGCGTCTAAGCCCAATTCCTTTAGTTTAACTACGTATTCGGGTAATCCTACCAGGTCTTCATTGTGTGGTATTATATTAAGGGTTAGATAAATTCTCTTGCCTCTATCATGTGCAAACTTTATCCCTTCTGTTAATTGCTCCAGATTAAAGTTTTTTGCTCCCGCTCTTAATCCAAAATTCTCGCCGCCTAAATATACGGCATCAGCCCCATAAATAATCGCAATCTTTAATTTTTCCAAATTACCAGCCGGGGCCAATAACTCCGGTCTTTTCATCTTTTATCTCCTCTTAATTGAAGTAATTTTGCTATTAATTTGTCATTTTGCTTTTATATTTTTAAAAATATATTATAATGATAACATAATTTTAATCGATTAACCTAATAGACCGGAAGGAGGGTGAAAAAATGAAGGTAAAAAATCTTTTAAATAATTTAGATAAAATTGCCCCTTTTTTCTTGCAGGAAAGTTTTGACAATAGTGGCATTCAATTTGCCGACCTTGATGCCTCGGTAACAAAAATATTGCTATCCTTAGATGTAACTCAAGGTATCTTGGATGAGGCCATAGAAAAAAAGGCAAATTTAATTATTGCCCATCATCCCCTTCTCTTTTCTCCTTTAAAACAGATTACCAAGCAAAAAAATCCCCTGCTCTATCAGGTCATCACCGGTCAGATCAATCTTATGGCAATGCATACCAACTACGACCTGGCCGAAGGCGGATTAAATGATTATGTAGCCAATTTATTAGGAATAAAGAAAATTACTCCTCTACAGAGCAGTTCAGAAAAAATATTTAAATTTGCAGTATATGTACCTACACAATATGCTGATAAAGTTAGCCAGGCAATCTTTAAGGCAGGAGCGGGAAAAATTGGCAAATACACTGAAACATCTTTTAACATTGGCGGAAAAGGAACTTTTAAACCGATGGAAGGAACTAATCCTTTCATCGGAGAAATAGGAAAAAGAGAAGAAGTTCAGGAGATAAAAATTGAAACTGTGGTAGTAGAAAGAGATTTAGATTCAGTGATACAAGCGATGAAAGATAACCATCCTTATGAAGAACCGGCTTATGATATATATGAACTTAAAACAAAATCATCCCATGGGATAGGTACGTTCGGAGAAATAGATAAGGAAGTAGAAATTTCTAAATTCTCTCTAGAGGTAAAAAATAGACTCCAGGCTCGTTATATAAGACTTATAAAATCTAACAACCGTAAGATAAAAAGGGTGGCCCTTTGTACAGGAGCCGGAGGCTCTCTATTGGAACAAGTTAGCCGTAAGGATGCAGATTTATATATAACCGGAGACATCAATTATCATACTGCACTACGAGCTAAAGAATTGGGACTGAACGTCTTGGATGTTGAACATTTTGATACTGAAAAATTCTTTATTGAGGCTCTTTATGAACAATTAATGAAATTTGGAATTCCTAAAGATATTTTAATTAAAAGTAAAAAAATGGAATCACCATATAAATTACTGTAATGAGTGATATATGCGGGCTCGATAAATCGAGCCCGCTAGCAAAATTACCAGAAAAGTATTTTACTATCATTCACCCTTTTCAATGATAATTTTTACTCCTGAACTGACTTTTTTAAAGACTTCGGGATCTCCTATTATCTTCCCGAAGATATTTACTGGACTGGCAGGCCTGATTTCATCGCCTTGACTTGCTGGGGTGAGTCCGAAGAAGATACAAAAAGCACTACCAGGCGGCCAATAACCTAAATCACCTTCGGAAACCACTGCCTTCGCATTCTCCGATCCAACATCAACCGGGATGGAAAAATAAATTTCATCACCCCAGGTATTTACCCTGCCTTCAATGGGTAGTGCATCCCATACTTTTTGAGCAGTTTTGCTATCATTTAAACTGGCTTCCATTTTAAGGTCTTCGATTGTAATAGTCATCTTTTTAACAGCCATTTTTATCATTCCTTTTTATTTATTTCTTTTCGCTTAATGCCTTCGTTTTTTTCGCGATATGTTCTGCAGTGAGCCCAAAGGTCTTCATCAGCTCCCAGGGGGCACCGGATAAGCCAAACTGATCCTCCACACCCATCATATCCAATAATAGGGGGGTGTTATACTTTTTACCAGCGGCAATCACTCCGGCAATGATATTGCCAAATCCACCCTTTTGGTGTTCTTCCACGGTCATTACCAACCCGATTTCTTCCGCAGCTTTAAGAATACTCTCTTTATCTAAAGGTTTGACCGTATGAATGTTTAGTATCCTGGTTTCAAGGTTATACTCTTTCTTTAAGATATAGGCTGCCCGCATAGCCTCTGCCACCATGGGTCCACAGGCTATAATACAAACATCTTCCTTTTCAGATGGGTAGTCAGAAGCCAGTTTGGTCTCAAAGGCATCAACAAATACTTCTTTTTCCCCTCTGAAACGGATAACGTTGGCTTTACCGAATGCATAAGGTGTGTCCTCTTTGGTGACAATGGGGGTAGCTTCCCGGGCATATCTGATCACTGCCGGACCTTGAATTTTGGCTACAGCCATAGTCCCTTTTTCTGTCTCCAGAGAATCGCATGGAACAATGAGGTGCATATTGGGCAAATAATACATATTGCTGATTTCCTCTAAAGCTTGATGGGTTGCACCATCTTGACCTACCGATAAACCGGCATGGGCATTGGCAATTTTTACATTTAAATTATTATAGCAAACGGTGGTCCTGATCTGGTCCCAATTCCTACCGGTAACAAAGACCCCGTATGATCCGATAAAGGCAGTTTTACCTTCTTTGGCAAATCCGGAAGCCACCTCGGTCATATTCTGCTCGGCAATGCCTATCTGGAAAAAGCGTTCTTTTCTTTCCGGATGATTTTCATAAAATTGATTCATGCAGATTGAATTGGTAATAT
>DASRME010000328.1:0-2919 GCA_035648095.1 Atribacterota bacterium
ATGCAATTTTAGCTATGGAAGAAAAGGAAAATATAGTAAAAAATAATCTAGCTCAGCAGGATATCAATTTTGCTCTTAATCAGCAGAGTATTTATTTTTATGAATTTAACGGAATTCCTCCATCTTCCATCTGGCAATATAACCCAATAGAAAGCCTCCAGACTCCTTATCAGCCGAATTCTTTAATGCAACTAGATAACACTTTTATTGCGCCAATGAATCAATGGAATAGTGTTACTTATAATCCTTCTGAAGATTATATTGAAGAATTGGATGTATTATTGCATCCGGTGCCGAATATGAGTTTTTTAGATGAAGTTTTTAAACAAAGCGGTCCTTTAGGTGATTTGGCATCAGCTCTTGCTGATGTAGCTAATCCGTATACTTTTCTTCCAGCATTATTTATGTTAGGTATGGATATCTATTTGCAATCTCAAAAACAGATTGGTTTTCTTTATCCAACTGTTACTGGTTATCAAATATCTCCCTGTCCGGAATCAGGAATGATCATGATAAAAGATAATGGCCAGCAGATGATTTACAATATTAGCGAAGGAGAAAGTGGTTCTATTACCAATATCCCTTCCGGCGATTTTGGTACTTTCTTTGTTGATGCAGTGAACAGTTTTAGCGGAGGGATACGACCATCTGTATCCTTGATTAATGATGATATGTTAAATGGCGGT
This sequence comes from Atribacterota bacterium, assembly GCA_035648095.1. Lineage (GTDB taxonomy): Bacteria > Atribacterota > Phoenicimicrobiia > Phoenicimicrobiales > Phoenicimicrobiaceae > Sediminicultor. The sequence continues at coordinate 687 of DASRME010000328.1, forward strand.
AGAGTTCAATATAACAATGTATCTTCGGAATACCAATCCCAAGATTATTCTTTAAATTTAGAAAGCCATGTTGGAGTAACGCAAAATAATCTTGAGCTTTGCGATACTGTAATATGTAAAATTCAAGGTTCCGGTCCTATAGTTATGATACCGTTTAAAATAGGTAGTTGGTTTAAATGTGACCAGGATCAAAAAGGGGATATTAAAAGCAAAACAACTATAGGTGTTCGTTTTAAAGATGATGATAAATACTATACTTATGATTTAGCCGACTGTGCTTTAAATAATATTAATAATAGTGTTAGTGCTAATCAAAACGGAATTTTGATGTGGAGTGGAGTCATTTCTATCTATGCAGAAGAATATGGAAAAAGTGAGATTGAAGAAATATACCTTGCTCTTAATTCAAGTGCAAAAAAGACTTTCGGATTAAATAAAGTGAATTGCTATACTTCTCTTTCTTTTTCGCCTTATTTTTTAAAGCCGATTATATCTTTACCCCAGGATATCGAAACCTTTCCTGGAGAAGAAGTGACCTTTCAAACCGAACTTTTAGAAGGACCTACCAATGCAACAGTAGATGTATCCTGGGAAATACCCTCCGGGACTGAATCCTTAGAAGGATATGAAGTCAAACATACTTTTACCGAAACCGGTACATATGACTGTAAATTAATGATTGACCCAGAATATCAAGCTCGACCTCCTGCTGTCGAGGTTACGGATCCCCAAGAAAAATTTTGGAATACCAATGCTGGAAAGATAATATTTCCTTTTCAAGTTAAAGTACTTCCTTCCTTGGATTTAAAAGTAGATTGGGAACTACCTCTCTGTGTTCCTCTTAACACTCGGAATAATTGGGAATTGGAATTCTATCCAGGTCGAAAAACTGCATTCAATGTTCGTGTTACCAATGAAGGGGTAAAGGATTTTCACATGAGCGAACATCAAAATATACCTCTGAAATTATCCCTATTTATTGATAATAATTCTAACCATAGTTTCGAGACTAATGAAAAAGTTTGGGAAGAAGAAATCGATGATTTTTCAGCCAATTCCAGCAAATTTTACACCGTTGAATTATTACTCAGTCTTGATAAAAAAGTGGGCGATACAGCGGACACAACTATAGTTTATTGGCCCAATTTTTATGATTGCCAGTTGCAGGTAGATATATTACCGGAAGAAGAAAATATAATTAATAATTCTATTCGAGATTCGGTGGAATTTATATCATCTCCTGAATTAGATGCAGTTGCTCCAGATTTCGCAGTGGAGAATGCCGACTTCTCTGTCGACCAGTATAAAAATATTGAAGTTCACTTTAATTTAGCGGAAAAAAGCGTGAATAGAAGCATTGTGGATAAGTGGAATTCTTATTATCCTGAAAATCCCTTTATCCCTCAATGGGGACCCATTCCTTATGAATTATGGCTGCGAGATGGTTATCTTCTATATTCGGGAGAGGTAACTGAGCTACTTTACCATGAAACCAAATCCCTTCAGTTAGATAGTATAAATCTTAGTTATATTCCAGCAGGGAGATACGAAGTATATTTGGGAATTAATCCGAAAATGCTTTTCTCTGAATCGGAAATGCACAACAATGACGGTCATATGGGTTGGCTTACTTTAACTGATGATACAACATCTCCCTGGTATACTAAAGGAGGTGATCGAGGTCATACCGGGTGGAAAAATATCGATCTTAAACCACCCCTAATTACCGACTTGGTTATTGAGACTGATGGAATTCCGGTGGATATGGTATGTGATTCCACTTATTTTTATGTGCTTACCAGTTCCGGTTCGATTGAAAAATATAATGCTTCCGGAGAATTACAATATACCGTATCCGGCTTTGATGGAACACCTCTACTATCATCGGTTATGCTACTTGTTTACCCGGACACGGAAAATGAAAGATTATTCGTTTTTTCGGATGATTATCGATTAGTGTTAATAGATACCCAAACCGGAAATAAAATCTGGACTAGTAATCATCTATTTACTGAAACAACTTATGGTTCTAAGCCCAACATTAGGGAATACAGTAGAACCCTTGATTTTGATGGACGTTACCTTATTGCAGGCTCGCCGCTGGTATTGTATCGATTTGATTCAAATATGGATGTACCGGGTCTATTATGGGAGAAAGATAAAAAACGTTACGGAGAAGCATTTATTTTTGGTAATCAGATTTTGGCAGGGCAGTATCTTTATAATATTCAGG
>DASRME010000329.1:0-2819 GCA_035648095.1 Atribacterota bacterium
CCTTTAGTTACATTTAATGGCAATTATGAAATAAGACCCATGTTGGCTAAGAATTGGGAAATAAGTGAGGATGGATTAGTTTATACATTTTATCTGAGAGAAGGTGTCCCTTTTCATAATGGTGACATTATGAAAGCAGAAGACGTCAAAGCTTCAGTTGAGAGGTATATCAAAGTTTCTCCAATAAGAGATAACTTGGGCAAGCTCTTAAAAGAGATTAGAATCATAGATGATTATACGATAGAAATGGAGTTAAATAATCCGTCTGGAGCATTTTTGGCCAATTTGGCTACTCCTAAAGCTTTGTTAGCGATTATGCCGAAAGAAGTAGTAGAAAACGCTGAAGCCAGAAAAGTTGATCTTATTGGAACCGGTCCTTACAAATTTGTTGAATGGATTCCGGATCGATATGTAAAAATTGAACGCTTTGAAGATTATCAACCGTATATAGAAGAAGAAGCCTCCGGTTTTGCCGGATATAAAAAGGCATACATTGACGAAATTTATTTTATTCCTGTTACTGAAGCAGGTGCACGAGATGCTGGTTTAGTGTCTGGAGATTATGATTTTGTTGATTTTATCCCAGGTGATAGTGTTCCTAATTTACAGGCAATAGACGGTATTTCCATTGTTGAATTAATGCCTTATACCTGGCCGGTTATATATATAAATCACAGTAAAGATAGTCTGCTTAGCAACTTAAATTTACGTAAAGCTATACAGGCAGGTTTGGATCACGAGGAGATAATGATTGCTAGTTCCGGTGGCTCAGGAAGGTTAGATCCGGGAATGTACTTCAAGGAACAAGTATGGCATTCTGATGTTGGTGCTGAACTGTATAACCAGAATGATCCTGAAAAGGCTAAAAAGCTGATGGAAGAAGCCGGTTACAACAATGAAGAACTGGTTATTCTGACTAATAGCTCTTATGATTATATGTATAAAGCAGGGATCGTGCTGGAAAAACAGCTTAAAAATTTAGGATTTAATGCAAAATTAAAGGTTTTTGATTGGCCGGGACAAAATGATTACAAAACAGATATGAGTAAGTGGGAATTATCTTTCAGTAGTCATTCTACACGATTTGATCCGAGTGATAATGATAATTATTTCCTTCCAGAAACAACTTTTTTAGCTTATAATAATCCGCAAATGGTGGAAGCTTTAAAAAGAGGAATGAATAGTACATTGTTTGAGGACAGATACAAGGCATATGAAGATGCACAAAGAATTTTCTATGATGATGTTCCGATGATAAAACTGTACGATTTGGGAATCTTTGAAGGATACCAAAATTATGTAAAGGGATACAAACCATTTTATATTATCAACTTTGTAAATGTCTGGCTGGATAAATAAAATTTCTAATTTTGCTTGTTAAATCTGAGGCGTTTAAATTATAAAATATATCTAGACGCCTCAGATTCATAATCTTTGGAGGATATTTATGGAATATACTGTTTTAGCCGGTACTTTAATTGATGGTAGAAGCAATAAACCTAAAAGAAACATAGAAATTACTATTGAAAATGAAAAGATATCCCAAATAAGGGATCAAAAGGACGATAGAAGAAAGGAAAATAATTTTTATAACATTGATGCTACAAAGTATACGATTTTGCCAGGTCTGATTGATTCTCATGTGCACATAATGATGAATCCGGAATATAAAGCATGGCATAATTGGGTATTTGAAGAGAAAGAAGATTTAATGTTATTAAAAGCTACAGATAATCTCTCGCAATTATTAGAAAGCGGAGTTACTACGATAAGAGAATGTGGGGCATACGGGAATATTAGTTATGCTTTACGTGAAGCGGTTGAGTTGAAATATTTAAAGGGGCCAAGATTAATTATTTCAGGTAGTCCAATTACTATAACTGGTGGACATTGTTATTATATGGGAATTGAAGCTGATAGCAAAGATGAACTAAAAAAAGCTGTGAGAGGCTTAAACAAGAAAAAAGTTGATTTTATTAAATTGATGGCTACAGGAGGAAGCTTAACACCACAAAGCAGCAGGAGAGGCATACAGTACAGTTATGATGAAATAAGATTAGTAGTAGAAGAAGCACATTTAAGAGGGAAGAAAGTTGCTGCTCATGCTTTGTGCACAAAAGGTATCATAGATTCAGCAAAAGCTGGTGTTGATACTATTGAACACTGTGCTTGGTTAGATCCTGAAGATGGATTTATTTATGATGATAATTCTGTCAAACAAATGTTTGATAGAAAGATATACATCAATCCATGTTTGCCGGCTACAGCTAAGTATCTTTCTCGAGTTTCGCCAGAAGAGAAGACGTATTTATTTAATAGTAGGATTGGATTATTAAAAAAAACTTTTCAAGCAGGTGTGGAAATGCTGGCAGGAACAGACTCAGGGGTTCCAGAAGTCGGCTTTAACAGTATAGTCGAATCAATAAAATTGCTTAATGAATATATCGGACTTAGTAAAATGCAGGCAATATTTGCGGCAACGATAAATAGTGCCAATGCTCTTGGTATAGGAGATTTAGTTGGTTCGATAGAGGTAGGAAAATTTGCAGACATGATGATTGTTGAGAGTGATCCTTTAAATAATTTGGATGACTTGAAAAAAGTTGTAATGGTTATTAAAAGTGGTGAAATAGTATACAAGAAGAAATAGGCTTTCCAATGTCCATACAAAAGTAACCATGGAGAAAATGGGGTTGTGATTTCAAGGTAAGTTGTCATTTGATTTTTAGTACTTAGATTATGGTTACTATCCAAAAAGTACCTGAAGTATCCATATTTCAAAAATAGTAGCAATGACATTAAACATCATCAACTAATAC